>JANWLA010000001.1 GCA_025451075.1 Nitrosotalea sp.
CCCACTGCCAAGAACTAGAATCTTCTTTAACGACTCATCTTTTGGCATTGTCCTCCCCTATGAGTTTCTTGAGCTCTTCAAAAATAAACATGCAATCAAAAGGTCCAGGTGATGCCTCTGGATGAAACTGTACCGCAATTATTTTCTTTTGCTTGTGTTTTATTCCCTCTACAGTGTTATCATCAGTATTTGTAAACCATAATTTAAAATCAGTATTTTTTAGCGACTCTGGATCAATGCAGTATCCATGATTCTGACTTGTCACATAGACGTGGTTGTTGTCAAGGTCAATGCAAGACTTGTTTTGGCCCCGATGGCCATATTTTAGCTTGTAAGTATTTGCTCCACCTGCCAGTCCCAGAATTTGCGCACCAAGACAGATTCCCAGTGTTGGAATATTTTTTTCAATTGCATCCTTTGCAGTCTTCATTGTTTCAGCGCATTTTATCGGATCGCCAGGCCCGTTTGAAAATATGACCCCCTTTGGATGATATGACAAAATTTTCTCAAGTGAGTAATTCCATGGAACCTTGATTACCTTGTAGCCAAGACTTCGAACATTTCGTAGTATAGAATTTTTCACTCCAGTATCAATTACCACAATTGATTCAGAGTCAGAACCAAATGTTTGCGGCTCTTTTATTGATACAGTATTCATAAACTCCTCGTCATTGTATTTTTTGGCAGACTCTAGTTTCTTTTTGATTTCCGATACATTGATTGGAGTATCAGAGACCACAAGTGCTGCCATCATAACTCCGCCTGTTCGAAGTTTTATTGTAAGATCCCTTGTATCAATTCCCGAAATTCCAGGAATTTTTTCATTATACAGCCATTCATCAAGTGTCATGGTCAGGTTCCAGTGACTTGCAGTAAGAGACAATTCATGGACCACCAGGCCACGCGCCTGTATCATTTCAGACTCGAAATTCTTTCGTATACCATCAGCATCTTTTGCCAGTGGGTCAGGTACGCCATAGTTTCCAACAAGCGGGTATGTAAGTGTCAGGATTTGCCCATTATAGGAAGGGTCAGTCAGTGCCTCGACATAGCCAGTCATTCCAGTATTGAATACTGCCTCACCAAACGCTACCGTAGAATATCCAAAACCCATCCCTTCAAAAACAGTACCGTCTTCTAAAATCAACATACCAAACTTGTTTGCATGTTTGGCTTTTTTTATTGGAATCCTTGAAACCCTCTGCATGTGGATTTTAATAGGAATTTAAATTTTATGCCGATCTAAAATTTCAGAATTCCCAAAAATTGGAAATGGTCAAATTCAAAAAGATTTGTAAATAAAATTTAGAGTGCCTTGAATTGTTCAGTCCACTTGTAGTATGCCCGTATCATTTCCATGCTTACACTTGGCTTTCTTCGAGATATGATTTCCTTAAAGTCTGCTGTTGTAAGTACACGTGGTTGTGATTTTGGCTCTCCCAATACTTCTTCTCCAAAGTTTGGAGAGTGGAACAAGTCATTTACAACCATTAGTTGTGCCGACTGGCAAATGTCCTTGACATCTGATGCACTATACCCATCTGCAAGTTTTGCAAGCTCCATTGGCTTTACTTTGTCATCTTTGTGCAATGGAGTAGTATAGAGATTGAACAGCGACTCTCTTGCTTCAAGTGATGGAAGTGAGACATAGACTCTCTTGGTAAATCTTCTAAGAAATGGCCAGTCAAGACTCCATGGCTTGTTTGTTGCACCGATAACATAGAGTTTGAGGTCTTTTCCTTTTCCGTTGATTCCGTCCATTTCAGTCAAGAATTGGTTTTTGACACGAATTTCCCCACCAATCTCACTGTTACGGTTACCAAGAAGTGAATCTACTTCATCAATGAATAAAATAACTGGCAATCCTTCTTTTTCTGCCAAGCCTCTTGCCATCTGGAATAACTTTGAAACATTCTTCTCTGCTTCACCTAGCCACTTGCTCATCATTGATGCTGCATCTACGTTGATAAAGTAGCCATCAATCTCATTTGCAGTAGCTGCTGCGATGACTGTCTTACCACATCCCGGAGGACCATAAAGCAAAATTCCTCTTGGCCATCCAAGTGGAAACAGGTCTGGTCGTTTTGCAGGATATACGATTGATTCTCGTAAAGCATTCTTTGCATCATCTAAACCGATAACTTCTTCCCATGTTACATTTGGTTTTTCCTTCATGATGAGTGAATCTAGTTCATTTTTGGTAAGTGATTGTTTTTGCTCTTCTGGAGTTGCCTTTGGATCTACTGCTGGCTCTAACTCTACATTGTTCATCTGTAATGCTTTGATGCGGTTCTGATATGCTGCAGTTCTCTCTTGGTATACTCTGTTTAGTTTATTTTCAGGATAAAGTTGGATTAGTTTGACAAGTGATTCAATAGCTCTCTGATAGTTTGCAATTGCCATTCCTCGTGCTCCTTGTGAATCAAGCTTTATTGCTTCTGCCGCAAATTTACTTGCACTATTTTCTAATTCTTGTGGGGCTAGACTCATAATATCATCAACTATATCTCGACTGCAGTTCTTCCAAGGTAATCACCGGTGTTAACTCGTCTAACAGAATTTGTTAAATTAATTGAACCTACATCAGACTGTGGAATTTCAGTCTGTACAGGCACTATTTTCATAGGTGCCACAACTGGAACAAGAGTATCTAAAAGAGATGGAATTTTGAAATCATCAATCTTGCTTTGAGGTTCTTTTTGGAATGCAAGATCTCCAATTACATCATCATGTAACGTCTGGATTTGGCGTAATGCAAACTCTGCAGATACGGTCAAATCCTCAAGTTCATCTTTCATGCCATTAACAGAATTTGCTGCGTTTAGTATGATTTCAACAAATTCCTGTAAAAAGTGCTTGATGTCTCGTTTATCTTGATATTTTGTGAGTAAATATTCAGCAGCGTGCATTACTTGCCTTATGTCTTTTAGTTCCTCAACAGATAGAGTCTCAATAAAGGCATCATTTGCATCCTTGTCTTTTTGTGATATCTTTAGTTCGATTTTAGAGGAGAGTGTCTTTATTTTATCAAGATGTCCAGTCAAGTCAGATTGACCATCACTCTTTGTGAAATTAAGCATGCTAGGCCTCACCAGAAATCTAGATTAGGGAACTGCTTGCATATTTTAGAGTCGGCGATTAATTTAGCTTCATCCAAGAGCCTGCTTGAGGTTTCATTTGCCTTGGCAAAATCAAGAGTAGAGCTTCCCAAGTGAGCAGCATCGATTATTATTCCACCCAATAACAGAGACAACTCGCCTAATTGAAAGTCCATTGCTGGCATAAGGGCCAAGAGTTTAGACCTAATTGTTCTGACAACAGATATGGTAGGAGACAAGACTGTAGGAACATTTCCAAGACCAACTACACAATCAAGGCTTCGTCTTACCTGTCGTAATGATTCTATAGTATAAGCAAGTTCAAGTTCATATTTTACTTGTTTTTCAAGCGTAGCAAGTGACTGGCAATTATTATCCAGTTGTTTGTACAGACTCATATTATTTTGATTTACATCGTGTCGGTGCTGTACAAGAATATCAAGCAGACTGTCTACAATCTCAGTTGCATAGTCAATTCGTGGCTTGATTGTACTTGCGCGTACAAGATGGCCTTTACTTTCATTTTCAATTACCCATTTTGATTGATTTATCATTCCAACAAGAGACCTGACTTTGTACTTATACGGTCCTTGTTACATCAAGTGGTGTCACCATGGTAACACGGGCAGAAGATACAGCTTAGTATTTTTTCGAATCTTTGTTCAATGAATTTAGCTATTCAGTTTACCTTCCAACTTGTCAATCCCACTCATGGTTAAAGGTCAAGACTTAGCCGTAAGCCTGGAAGAGTTTGGGTTGAGTAAATACGAAGCCCAAGCCTATGTCGCATTGATTACAAAAGGTACAATTTCTGCAGGTGAACTTGCATACTATTCCGACTTGCCAAGAACCAAGGTTTATCCAACTCTATTAAAACTTGAGAGAAAAAAGATTGCCATAATATCAAAAAGCAAGCCAATCATGTGCACTGCGATTGCACCAGAAGATGCTTTTGATGAAATCATCCAAGAACAGATTAACAGAGTAAACGCAATGAACAGTCTTATTACAAAATTAAAACAACTAAGTGAAGACAGCAAAAAGGCCAGAGGTTCAGAAGAGCAAAGATATTTCCACTTGGCTGCAAATTACGTATTCAAACAACTGCAAACCATGATAGAAGGCTCCAAGACATCAATACATGTAGTCATTGATTCATGGGGACTCAATTTACTATCCCAGTGCAAGGAAGTGCTTTTGCATACATTGCGAAAAGACATTGACATCAAAATGGTCATTCCCCCAAGTCTTGTTGGGTCTGAGACGTTTCATGGCCTTCCAGCAGGAATAAAAATAAAGACATCAGATATTGCTCAAAATATTTTCATCTTCGATGATTCTGAAATTCTCATGATAAACAGCAATAATGGAAAAGGTGCAATATTTCACTCAAATGATGTCTTGGGAACAAATCAAGTTAAGTCGTTTGATCAGATATGGAAAAACGGAATCAAGATAAGCAATTTGGGAGACATGACAAAAAGCGATGCCCAAGAAACACTAAAGGCAATCCAGATAATAACTCAAAACGGTTTAGGGTATGTTTTGAATTCCATGATAAACTCAAAAAACAAGGCAGTAGACATTTTGAATTTTTTGAATAAAAACGGCATTGATCTTGAATCAAAAACACTTGATGAAATAATATCACTTGTAGATTCTACACTTGACATAACATGTTCTGGCCATCTTCGTTACGAACCTAACGCAAATCACTTTGTGATTGAATCCAAGATGAACAGCGGGCATTCCATTCCATGGGCATTACTGCTTGAAGGATATCTTAACAAGAAAGGAATCAAGACAAAAATGATTTACAATGACCATGTACACAATGGCGAACGAATCCACATCAAAGTAGATTCAAAAATCAGCATGACTTCATAGATTATAGAAAACAGATTCCAAATTGGATATATGCCAACAACATTTTCTAGCGTGACCCAACAGATACCAAGATACAGCTAAATCATTTTTATTTTTATATTTTTCAACAAATATTGTACCTTTATAATATGATGTAGTTCACGTCATCCTTGAATGCAGTTATCAACGGATTTTAATCCAAAAAAGATAGAGGACGAAGTAAAAGAGCAACTATCAGGACTGGACCTAGAAAAACTAATTTTCGAATCACAAAACAAGACAAAAAAAATTGCGTTCATAGAAGGACCACCCACCATGAATGGAACTCCACATGCAGGGCACCTTCGTGGAAGAATAATGAAGGATTTGTGGTACAGATACATGACTTTACGAGGATACAAGGTAACTTTCAATGCAGGCTGGGACACCCAGGGACTTCCGGTTGAATTGCAGGCAGAAAAAGAGTTGGGAATTTCGGGAGGCAAGTCCCAAGTTATAGAGTCGGTCGGAATTGAAAAAATAGTTGCCGAGTGCAAAAAGATTGTTTACAGATTTAATGAAAAATGGGTAGAATTGGACAAGCTTCTTGGCATGTCATTTAACCAACAAAAGGCATACTGGACTTACAAAGACGAGTACATTGAACGCGAATGGAAGTATCTAAAAAAAGCACACGAGCTTGGAATTTTATCTGAATCATACAAGGTAGTGGCATATTGCCCCAGCTGCCAGACATCATTGAGTCATGCAGAAGTAAACCAAGGGTATGACACCGTAGTAGACCCATCCCTATATTACAAAGTCAAGTTACATGACGAAGATCTTTACCTAATTGTTTGGACCACAATGCCATTTACCTTGGTCACTGATACCATGGTAGGCCTAAACCCTGACGAGAATTATGTCCATGTAAAAGTTGGAAATGAAACATGGCTTGTCGGAGAAAAAAGATTGGAGGAATTTATGAAAGAGGCAAAGATTGAAGATTATACCGTAACCAAGACTGTCAAAGGATCCACACTTGAGGGGAAAAAATACATCCACCCGTTGTTAAGTGAAATTCCAGGACTGGAAGAGTTTTCCAAAACTCCCAAATTTCATATTGCAGTTGCAGAAAATTTTGTTGACATCCAAACAGGTAGTGGCCTTGTCCACCTTTCTCCTGCAAACGGAGAAGAGGATTTTGAGATCGCATCAAAAAGATCAATACCAATTTTTAATCCCATAAATGACGAGGCCAAATTTACAGAGCAAGCCGGAGTGTATGCAGGACTATTTGTAAGAGATTCTGATGAAAAAATAATCAGTGCACTCAAGGAAAAAGGCGCACTTGTCAGAATTGGCAAGATAAAACACCAGTATCCATTGTGTTGGAGATCACAGCACAAGCTTCTCTGGCTTGCAAGAAGAGGATTTTTCTATTTTCTTGACAGACTTGGAGACAAGGCAGTAAAGGCAGCAGAAAGTGTAGAATACTTTTTTGAGCCTCCGCGAAACAGGTTCTTGGAGATAATCAAAGATAAGCATCCCTGGTGCATCTCAAGGGAGCGTATTTGGGGATGTCCTTTGCCCATGTGGAAATGCAAAAACTGTAGCCACAGCAAGTGGTTCTTCTCAAGAGATGAGATAGTAAAAGCAGCTTCTGACCTTCCAGATGGACCAAACTTTGAGCTACACAGGCCATGGATAGACAACATATCCATCAAATGCGAAAAGTGTGGAAACAAAATGGAAAGAGAGCAATTTGTTTTGGATACGTGGCACAACAGCGGTGCTGCACCATATGCTTCTCTTTCCGATACAGAGTACAACGAACTCATTCCAGCATTGTTTCTAACAGAAGGAATAGACCAGACAAGGGGATGGGCATATACACTGCTGATTGAAAATGTAATTTTCAACAATGCACCTGTCGCACCATTCAAGTCATTTTTGTTCCAGGGTCACGTACTTGACAAAAACGGTAACAAGATGAGCAAGAGCAAAGGAAATGTAATGGATGCAAGTGAATTACTTGGAAAATATTCTGTTGATTTGATAAGACTATACTTTATATGGAAATCAAGTCCAATTGAGCCAATTAATTTTAGCACAGATGAACTCGTATCAAGACCATATCAGATACTAAGTACTCTGTATCATCTTCACCTGTACTTTAAGCAAAATAGTGAATATGACAAGTATGATAAAACACACGATATCCAATGGGCAAAAGACAAGAATCTTTTAAAGGAAGCAGAGGTTTGGGTTTTGTCAAAACTTCAAAAACTAATTTCTTCTGTTACAGAATCACAAGACAAGTGTAGATTCCACGAAGCAGCAAGAGCAATAGATGATTATCTAATAAATTCAGTAAGTCAAGTGTACATCCCAATTACACGTGAAGAACTATGGGCAGAAGATGACTCTCAAAAGGAGAGAAGGTTTGCAATATATGCAACACTTTCTGAAATACTACGAATTCTAGACATACTTCTTCATCCAATTTGTCCATTTACTACACAATACCTGTATGGTTCCATGTTTGCAGAAAAAAAGAACATACTTCTTGAAGACTTTCCAGTATCACAGGCATCTCTTACAAATGACAAAGTTGAGGAAGCATTTGATTTGATGAAAGAAACAGTCTCTGTGTCAGCAGCTGCAAGAATGAAGGGCAAGCTCAAGAGAAGATGGCCCCTTGATAAAGCGATAATTTGTGTAGAGCCAGGCCAAAAGGCAAAGATTGAATCGCTTTCAGAGTTATTACTTTCACAGCTTAACGTGGAAAAATACAACATCATAGAGCTAAAAAAATCAGAGGGGCTTGAACTGGTCTCAGACCTGTTGCAAAAAGAGATTCCAATAATTCCAAAAGTAGAGCTTGAAAGAAAGAAGATAGGGCCCAAGGCAAAACAAGACATGGGACGACTCTTAGACAAGTTTTCACAGACAGACCCAAGTGTAATTGTAGACAATCTTTTGAAAAACGGGACACATACATTTGATCTAGGAGACAACAAGATTGAGTTATCAAAAGATGATTTCATTGTAGGATACTCTGAGAAAGACGACTTTGCAATGTCAAACCGCGATTCTCTTATTGTATTTATCAGCACAACAAGAAATCGCGAAATGCTAGCAAGGGGACTGATAAGAGACATTGCAAGAAGATTGCAAGTATTAAGAAAAGAAAGAGGATATACTCCTACTGATATCTTGGAGGCGGCATACATTTTGGGCCTTGATGAAGAGTCACTTGAGATGGCAAAAGAAAAACAATCAGATCTTGCATATCTAGTGAGAGTGAAAAAAATAGAGTTTGATGACAAGGCCAAAAACTACAAGGATGAAGATTTGGATGGTCAAAAAATTCGAATCTCAGTTGAGTAGTGCTTCATCCATTGCATTAAATAATAAAAAAATACACATGATCCCATGCCAAAGCAGATAACCCTAGATGGTTGGCTCATTTCGCACTTTGCCGTTTTACTAAAAAAGGCATCATCACATGTTACAAAGACCAAGACTCCACTAGTGTTATACCGAAACACACTAGAAGAGGAAGAAGAGGCATACCAAGAGACTGTTTGCACCATTACTGAAGGGTTCATCATAGTACAGGTCATCACATCAGGAGGTGGAGTGGTGCCAAGTTTTCAGCAACAGTTTGTATTTTCACTAGACGAGTTTCCAAATTGGCTTATGCGAAAAAGCAAGGATCTGTTCCTCCAGTGTGTTGATACCCTAGAAGAACAATTCAGGTAGGGAATATTAACCGCGGTATCATAAAACTAGAATTTTATGATAATGAGGCTTAAAAATACCATCATGAAAAATAACATAGTTTTGGTGGCCGGACCAGGCAAGAGGGTGTCATTTGACACTCGGTACCGACCCCAAAACACTTTTCATGTCACAATGTAAAACATTATGAAACCTTTAGGTGAAATCGGCGTGCCAGTATAATTGTATTATGCAAAAACCCAGATACGGTAAACATCCATCACATCTTGACCACGAATTATCAGATTGCGATCGAAACTAAATTCTACTCCAGTATGACATCAAACTTTATTCTAGATCCTGTCACCATTTTTGGTGCATGGTTTGACAGCAAGACATCAAACAGATTATAAAGACCATAAAAATGAAAAATCACAATGCGTCTACTAGAGTATCAAGCAAAATCTTTGTTTGTAGAATATGGCATTCCAATTCCTAAAGGATTGACATCAGTAGATATCGAACAGGGCAGAAAGGATGCAGTTGTGCTAGGATTTCCATTTGTAATCAAGGCACAGATGGCAGTTGGAGGAAGAGGAAAAGCAGGTGCAATCCAGAAATGCCAAAATGCCGACGAGTTTGAATTAAAGTATCCAGATATAATGCAAAAAGTTGTCAAGGGAGAAAAAACCAAGGCAATCTTGCTTGAAAAAATGGCTGACATTAAAAAAGAATTGTATCTTTCATTGTTTTTGAACAGGGGCAAAAGATGCTACACCATAATCGCATCAGGCGAAGGTGGCGTTGAGATAGAGTCTGTCAAAAACCAAATAATACACGAAGTAGGTCTTGGCAATGTTGATGCAAAGACTGCAGAAGAAGTAGGAAAACAGATGGGACTAAAAGACAAACCACTGACCCAGTTTATTGACATTTTACAAAAGTTAGCAAAAATTACAATAGAAAAAGAGGCCGAGCTTGCAGAGATTAACCCACTTGCAGTATTGGGCGATGACTCTGTTGTTGCACTAGATGGTAAGGTCATCATAGATGACAATGCAATGTTCAGACATGATGAATTACGCAAGTTCCAAGAGGTTTCTGAACTTGAGGAAAGAGCAGAAAAGAGCGGATTTTCACTTGTTGAGCTTGATGGAAATATCGCAGTAGTAGGAAACGGTGCAGGCCTTGTCATGTCAACTCTTGACATGCTATCAGACAATGGCGGCAAGCCAGCATGCTTTTTGGATGTAGGTGGCGGCGCAACCACTGAGACTGTATACGAAGCACTCACCTTGATTAGCAAAATGAAAAAGGTAAGAGGAATACTTGTAAATCTTTATGGTGGAATTGTCAAGACCACAACAGTTGCAACAGCATTTCTCAAAGCATATGATGATAAAATAATTGATCTTCCAGTATTTGCAAGAATGTCAGGTGCAGAAGCTGACAA
>JANWLA010000002.1 GCA_025451075.1 Nitrosotalea sp.
TAGTTTAGCCATCTTGAACCACTCTCATGTATAGATCAACTGTTCCTGTACCAATTGGAATATTTGCTCCCACTATAACATTTTCTGTTACTCCTTTTAGTTCTTCAACCTCTCCTGCTAATGCAGCCTCTGCAATTGTTGGAACAGTAATTTCAAATGCGGCTCTTGCAAGAACACTTGTCTTTGTTCCAGCTATTCCATGTCTTCCAATTTGTTGCAAATATCCTCTAGAGCACATCAAGTCAGATACCAACATGATATATCTTACATCTACTTCAAGACCTTGGTCCTCCAGAGTAGAACTTAGTTCGTTTATCAATGAATTTCTTGCAGCTTCTATTCCTAGCGTACCTGCAATTTCAAATATGTTATTAGTTCGAATATTTTTCTTGTCTATTCCATCTATCTCCCATACTTTTGCAATGTTTGAGCCAGATGTTTGTATAACCCATTCCTCTCCTTGCTGTACAATAGTAACTCGTTCTACATCTGTTACACCTTTTACAGTAGTTGACAAAATTTTATTCCTCATTGCAAGTACAGTTTGGGTATCAGATTCTTCTGGTAGTGTTAGTGTGATTGAATTTCCACTTGGTTCAATTTCAAATTTCTTCTTGGAAGACTGTAATGCATCTACTACATCTTCAATGGTACATGCCCTCTCCCTTAGTTTATCCTGATTAAGATTGAGTTTAATCTTTGTAGAATAATCAGTTTCAGTACTAGAAATCAATGCACTGATTTTGGTGTGTAGTATTTCCCTAGCTACTTTGATTGCCTTTTCTTTTGACTTTTTGTAATTCTCTTCCAAGTAAATATCCATTGTTGGAGTCACGGGTTTCTTTCTTGCATCAACAAGTTCAATCAATCTAGGAAGACCTAGAGTTACGTTTCTTTCCCTGATACCTGCAAAGTGGAATGTTCTGAGAGTCATCTGAGTACCTGGCTCACCTATTGATTGCGCAGTTACTACACCAACTGCTTGACCTGGTTCAACCTTTGCATTATCATATAGCTCTAATGCTTTTTTACAGACTTTATCAACACCATCTTTGCTAAGTTTTGATTCTAGTAGAGCTTCAAGTACAGTTTTTGATAAGCGTGGATTGAAAGTCTTTACGTACTTTTTCACTAGATCAGTTATCTCTTCTTTTGTAGCTTTCTTTCCTGAATCAATTATACTTTCAGACTCTATTAATCTAGCAATTCTAAATGCTTCACCATGATCACTTTTTGCGACATCTATACCATCTTCACCGTAAAGGAATTGTATTATGTGACCATGTGGATCTCTTACTGTTCCGTCATATTCCAACTTTAGATGTTCAAGTGCATTGATTAGTCTTCTTTGCATGTATCCACTTTGTTGTGTTCTAACTGCAGTATCGACAAGACCTTCTCTTCCTCCCATAGCATGGAAGAAAAATTCCAGAGTGGACAATCCTTCTCTATAATTAGATTTTACAAATCCTTTACCGTCTGGATTTGCATCATTTTCTTTAAAGTGTGGTAATGCTCTGTTACTATAACCTTTGAGAATTCTTCTACCTCTAATAGATTGTTGACCCAATGCACCTGCCATTTGACCAATGTTCAATGAAGAACCTCTAGCACCGGTAGTTGCCATTATTCTACCAGCATTGGTTTCATCAAAAGATTTGTCTGCAGAGTTTCCAGCTTTGTCTCTTGCTTTTGAAAGCTCATTTACAATATATGCTTCTAATGCCTCTTCAGCAGAAAGACCTCTGCTGAGTTGTAGAGTTCCCTTCTTTGCTTGAGCAATGAAATCATAGACTCTATCATAAGACTCTTGAATATTTTCAAGAATTCCATCTTTTGTCTTTGTTGCAAGTTCAAGATCAGCGTAACCATAACTAAATCCATAACCTGTGATGAATTGTTTTAGCATGATCAAAATGGAGTTTAGGAAGTTCTTTGCTTCTTCATATCCATAATCTTTTGTGATTCTATGTAAAACACTATCAGGCTCTTCTGCGCCGATTGATGCTTTATCAATAACACCACTAACCAGTTGTCCATTTTTAATTACAACATCTTTTACAGGACCCTTTGTACCTTTAGACCACTTTGAAGTTATCACATAATTGAAGTCTTTTGGTAAGAAAAGTGAAAACAGTTGTTTGCCACTATAAAGTGATCCGCCCTTTGCCTTTACAGCAGGTTCTGGGAATGTTCCACTATAACCAGCCAGCATTGCAAGATTTGCAAATTCTTGTGGTGTTAGAGTAGTATCATCTTTTGTAAGTAAATATGCTCCAGTAATGAAATCACGTAATGCTCCAATTATAGGACCTCCATATCTTGGAGAAATCAATTGATCCTGTACACGCATTAAGAGTATGGCTTCTGCTCTTGCTTCTTCACTTTGAGGTACGTGAAGATTCATCTCATCTCCATCAAAGTCAGCGTTGTAAGGAGGACAGACAGAAGGATGTAATCTAAAGGTCTTACCAGGCAATACTCTAACATAATGACCCATAATTGACATTTGGTGCAATGATGGTTGTCTGTTAAACATTACAATATCACCATCGGAGAGATGTCTTTCTACAAGATATCCGATTTCTACATTATTTGCAATAGTTTCCCTATCTTCAACGAAATCAAGTCTGATTTTTACTCCATCTGGTCTTACAATATAATTAGCTCCTGGAAACTTGCTTGGTCCATTTATGACAAGTTTCTTTAGTCTCTCAATGTTCCATTCAGTAACAACTTCAGGAATTGTCAGTTTAGTTGCAACTGCCTCTGGTACTCCAACTTCAGAGATTTGCAAGTTTGGATCAGGTGAGATAACAGTTCTACTTGAAAAGTCAACTCTTTTTCCAGATAACGAACCTCTGAATCTTCCTTCTTTTCCTTTCAATCTTTGTGTGAGTGTTTTAAGAGGTCTTCCTGATCTGTGGTGAGCTTGTGGAATTCCAGATACTTCATTATCAAAATAGGTTGTAACATGATATTGTAAAAGATCAACCAAGTCCTGTACAATAAGCGGAGGTGTTCCAGCTTCTTTACTCTCTTTGAGTCTCTGATTAACTCTTATGATGTCTACTAGTTTGTGAGTTAAATCATCTTCAGATCTAATTCCTGTTTCCAGAATTATTGACGGTCTTACTGTAACTGGAGGAACTGGTAGAACTTGCAAGATGAACCATTCTGGTCTTGCAGTAGTAGGATCATAGCCTAACAATTTAAGATCTTCATCAATCATGTGTGAAAATCTTTCTCTGATTGTAATTGGTAGTAATCTATTTTCACCAAGCTCAGTTCTTTCTATGAATATGGTTGGCTTTGTAAATATCAGCTCATATTGTGATTTACCACAATGAGGGCATGTTTTTTCTTTCTTGGCTCTTTCAATTATTTCAGTTGGAATGTGTTTAATTGAAATTACAGTATAGGCTGCTTCCTTCTTCATGATTTGGTGATATTCTTCCAGTTCTTCTTGTGGAATTTTTAATCGAGCACAGGACCTACAGGTAGTCAATAAAAGTTTGTAGATATTATCAATGAATGCAATATGTAAAACAGGTTCTGCAAGTTCAATGTGGCCAAAGTGACCCGGACATCTTGCAGCAGTATTACCACATGTAAGACATTTCTGACCTGGTTCTAGTGTACCAAGTCTTCCATCCATCAATCCACCTTGAACTGACATTCCATCCTCATCATAGGTTTCTGGTGCAGTAATCTCAGCAACAGAATATTTTCTAATTTCTGTTGGCGACCATACTGAGAATTTTATTCCGTCAATTACTTTTATTGTCTCAAGCGCCATTATACTCTCTCCTTTATCAAAAGCCTTGGTGCCACGTCAAGGCTCATCATTTCTTGCAAGAGTAGTTTGAATGCATATGCAACAGAAATTGAGGTAACTTTTGCTTTATCACCACATACTCTGCAGACAAATCTTCTTTGTTTAATATCATAATAGGAAACCAATCCGCATCTCTCACAAATGTAAATATCAGCTTTATCAGATTCGTCAAGTAATCTATCTTTTAACATCATGGATGCGCCATATGCAATAAGACAATCTCTTTCCATTTCACCAAATCTTAAACCTCCACCTCTTGCACGTCCTTCTGTTGGTTGTTTTGTCAACATCTGGACTTGGCCTCTTGCTCTTGCATGAATTTTATCTGCAACCATGTGGTGAAGTTTTTGATAATATACAACTCCAATGAATACATCTACTTCAAATGGTTTTCCAGTTCTTCCATCATACATTACTTCTTTTCCAGAATACTTGAAACCATTTTGTTCTAAAACGCCTTTTACATCTTCAAGTTTTTCTCCAACAAAAGCAGAACCGTCCATTTTACTTCCACGCAGTGCAGCAGCTTTTCCGGTTACAGATTCCAAGAACATTCCAACAGTCATTCTAGATGGGAAAGCATGTGGATTAATCAGTACGTCTGGAACAACTC
This sequence comes from Nitrosotalea sp., assembly GCA_025451075.1. Classification (GTDB taxonomy): domain Archaea; phylum Thermoproteota; class Nitrososphaeria; order Nitrososphaerales; family Nitrosopumilaceae; genus Nitrosotalea. Next base: position 4,452 of record JANWLA010000002.1, read on the forward strand.
CATCTGCAGTGTATGGAAGATCTTCTTGATTCACAAGTAATCCCACAACACCCTTCTGACCATGTCTTGATGCAAATTTATCGCCAATTTCTGGAATTCTAAGATCTCTTACTCTTATCTTGTACATTCTTCCTCCATCATGTGATTGGGTCATAACAACAGTATCAACAACTCCATTTTCAGATGGTCTAACTCCTATCGAGGTATCTCTTCGATATGGTCCTTTTACTTCAAACTCTCTATATTCTTCCATAAATCTTGGTGGACTTGTTTTTCCAATTAGTATATCTCCACCCTGTGCTGTTGATTCAGTTGCAATAACTCCATCTTCTTCTAGTAATCTGTATGCTTTGTCTCCTCTAAATCCACGAATATTTCCTTCTGCAGTTGGAATCTCGAAATTATCTCGCATGCCTCCAGGATATTGTTTTGCTTCAGCCTCATAGATTCTGTAGAAGAATGTCCTTCCAAGACCTCTATCAATTGAAGATTTACTCAAGACAATAGCGTCTTCAATATTATAACCATCAAATGGTAATACTGCAACAACACAATTTTGACCAGCTGGTCTGTCCTCTAATCCCAGAAGACCCATCGCTTTTGTATTAACAATTGGAGTTTGAGGATACAACATTAGATGTTGTCTGACATATGTACTTGCATTCATGAGCGGAGTTGAAAAACCAAGACTTTGTTTTGCCATTGCAGACTCGTAGGTATTTCTTGGAGACTGGTTATGTTCCGGATATGGAATTATTGATGCACCGGCACCTAGAATTGCAGATGGAAATACTTCCATGTGGGTGTGTTTTTTTATTTCAGTTTCATCAATTGCAATGTAAGAGTTTTCTTCCTCATTAGCATCTACCAATTCAATTATTCCCATGTGTAACAAATCTGTCCATGAAAGGAACTTTTTGCTTACTTTATCGATTAATTCCTGAGTTAAGAGAATTTTGTTATCCTTTATTACAATAAGAGGTCGTAAGACTCTTCCAGCGTTGCAATTAACATAAAGTCGCTTAGTTGAACCCTCAAAGCTAGATTGGTACAAGAAAATTCCAACGTGTGGATGAATCTTGAAGTTTCTCCTAAGATCTCTTAGAGAGTCTACTAATTTTTGACCATCCTTAAAGTATCCAATCAATCTACCATCGACAAAAACTCTAGTGCCTTCTTTTTTCAATTCATCTTTTGCATCAGACACATAAGTTACACCTAGATCATAGAGTTTTTCAATTATGTCCTCAGATGGTACATTAACAGAAATTATTGCAGATAGTGCCAAGTTCTTTACCAGTCCACAATTTGAGCCCTCAGGAGTTTCACTTGGACATATTCTACCAAAGTGTGTAGCATGAAGATCTCTTGCTTCAAAGTTAGGTTGGCTTCTGCTCAATGGCGATTGGATTCTTCTGAGATGACTGATAGTTGAAAGATAATTAGTTCTATCAAGAAGTTGTGTTACACCAACTCTACCTCTTCCCCAGTTTCCAGTTGCAATAGCATTATTCATCTTATCAGTAACAATTCCAGGTCTAACAGCAGCCGCTACTGCATTGATTCCTCTTTTCTGACCAGATCTTTCTAGTTGATATTTCATGTCTCGAACTAGGTTTCTAAATGCAGTTCTGAAAAGATCAGCAAGCATTTGACCTGCAAATTTTATGACTTTATTTCCATAATGATCTTTATCATCAGTTGCAATCCAGCCCAACTTTAATTCAATTAATTTGCATGTGGCTTCACCTAGAAATAGTGCTTTTTCTTTTCTGTTATCAGGATGTTTACCAAGATGTGGAAGAAGACCCCAGTCAAGTAATGTTTCAGCTCGCTTTATCTGGAATTCTTCAAGCATGCCAGGTGCAATTCTTTTACTAATGTAGACAATAGCATCTTTTGCAGTTGGCACATCTCCTGATTTTTCAAATGAGCCTTCAAGTTCATCTTGAATATCATCTACCAGGGATACAGATGCAGCTATCTCTCTATCTGATTCAAGACCTAATGCTCGCATCAGGGTGACTACAGGAATATCAACAGGAGAGCCAGGAATCTTTGCAACAATGAGGCCATCATTTTTCATTATTAGTTCCAATTTTGCCCTATAGCCTACAATAGAAGAATAGACTTTGGCTTTGAAAACAGTATTACCACCAACAGTTTCCCTATCGACAATAATTTTGTTGTAAGAAAGATCTTCCAGTCCTACTATGACTCGCTCAGAGCCATTTATGATAAAGTAACCGCCAGGATCACTTGGATCCTCACCATGTTCTACAAGTTTTTGTTCAGATAGATTATGCAGTATACAAGCATTGGATCTGACCATAACTGGCATGTCGCCGATATGAATATAACGTGATTCCAGAATTTTGCCATCTTCTACAACACTTGCTTCAAGCATTATAGGAGATGCATATGTAACATTTCTAAGTCGTGCTTCCATCGGTGCAATATGGGTAATCGATCCATCCAATTCCATCATACGTGGTTGTTGAAGCTTTACTTTTCCAAGTTGAATTTTGTATGGATATTCAGCACTTTCAATCTCAATCTGTCCAACTTCATCTATAATACTTTGAAGTCCTCTTTCAAGAAATTCATCATATGAGTTAAGATGTTGTCTTGCAATTCCTTCCCTCTTTAGTATATCTTGAATTATAGGCCAGCGTTTATTTGAGATATTTGCCATTATTCTTCCACCACGTACCTATAGTAGAGACTCTCTCCAGCAGTAGGACTTTTTCTTGTAATTTTTATCATATCGCCAGGCTTTACACCTAAACCTCGGATTGCTGGATCACTTACATAGATTAGCGGCATTTCAGTAGGTTTTGTATGATATTTTTCAAGAACCTTCTCTGCTTCGTCTTTGTTTATTATTTCATGTTTTGGAACATAGATATGATCTGGAATGAGTATTTTTTCTTTTTTACTTATCATGTTTAAAATCTCCTTTGAACATTAGCTGTAAACGTATGACTAATCCACAAACTAAGATGCATCCACCGAGAGGTTAATATATATCTAATTGGAAGCGTGTCAAAATTAGCATCTTTTGTCAATAATTTTTTCCGCAACTTTAAATAGCAAAAAAAATCATTTCCAACCAGGATGAGTACTCGCTTTAAAGGATTTGCGTTACTTGCAATTCTAGTTTGCTCTATAGGGATAGTACCAGTTTTTGCTTCCCCAGCTGTCTGGAATAATACAAGTACAAATTCTACAGGTGCAACATCTGGAAATACAGGCATAGTTAGTTCTGCATCCACAGGTGCAATTGTTGTAACAACAGACAAGCCTTCGTATAATGATGGAGACAAGGTTATGATATCAGGAAGTACACAAGACTATATTTCTGATACACCAATCACTCTCCAGATCATTAGCCCGATAGGAAATATTGTCAAGATTGATCAAGTGGATCTAGGATCTGACAGAACCTTTTCAACATCTATAATGGCTACAGGTGCTCTATGGCAAGAAGCTGGAGCATATACAGTTAAAGTACAATATGGTAGTCCAGATAGAACAGCTCAGACAACCTTCCAATTCGCCGGATCTGCTGGCGGTCCTGGAACAGGAAACACGATAAAAGTTGACGGTACTGACCTTTCTGTAAAATACAGCATAACCAATGGCAAAGTCCTTGGCATAAAGGCGGATATTCAGTCAAAGTCACTTATTGTGTCAATACAGACTACTGGAGACGGAGTATTAACAGTGACACTTCCAAGAGCACTGATTAATGCAACATTACCAAGTGGTCAAGACGACAAGTACTATGTACTAGTAGACAGTCAGGAAGCTGATTTCCAAGAGATAGGCACTACAACAACCGATAGAACTCTATCAATTCCATTTACAGATGGAACTCAAGAAATAGAGATAATCGGTACACAGATAATTCCAGAGTTTGGCCCAATCGCAGCTCTAGTACTTGCAATTGCAATAGTATCAATTATTGCAGTGTCAGCAAAGACTGGACTAAGATTTATGCCAAA
>JANWLA010000003.1 GCA_025451075.1 Nitrosotalea sp.
ATGCAAAGAGAAGAAAGTGACATAATAAATGGTTTCTTTCTATGTTTGTGTGGTATAGTGCAATGAGTTCTGAGAAACCCAAGAAATCGAAAGGGCTAGCTCGAAAAAGAGACAAAGTTCATACTGCTTTTGCTGTTGAGCCACAAGAAAGAAGACAACATAAACAGCTCAATACAACTAATCAGGGTCAAAGTGTAGAGCAAAACATTTACCCTTCTTTCAAATCTCATGCTGTAGCCCCGTGGGTAAAGGGTGATCCAGAACGAGATGACAAGATCAAAATCAAGGAGGAATATCAAGAGGATGCCAAACTGAGACAAGATAGCGGCAGATACGGTAAGCTCATTGCAGATGAACGGGACTTGGATTACATTCGCAGCCAAAAGGATAAGGAGGAATACCTGCAGTATCTCAAGATGTCCATGGCTATTGTGGACCCTGAGAAGCCTGAGACTGTTGCCATCCTGAAGCGTGTTGCACCTGAAGTGGTTGACTTGCCCGAGAAGAATCACAGACAGAGCATCGCATTTCAGAGATGGCTCAGAACTATACTTACCAATGGTATCGTGGAAGGTGAAGATGACCACAAGTTCATGTATGAAATATGCAGAGCTGACACTTACCTTCCTGTATGGCCAATCTGGGATCCTATGGGTGATCTGATCACTCAAATTGCGACAAAAATTTTCGGTGAATCCGAAGGAACAGCACTCGGTAACTTCAGCGATATTCATCATATCATGTATTTGCGCAAGCCTGAGGTTTCCATGCGAGCAAAAAAAAGAGGAATATTCAACCCTGTCCGTTGGAGTCGACAAAGTGACTACAATTTTGATCTGCGAGACTTAGAACAGGCAAGATTTCAAAAACTACAGTTAGAAATCAAAAAATCATTGTTCCGCAAGATCTACCGAGGTCTGAAATACATGAAAGATGAAGACTTGGAAAATGAGTTCATAAACAAACCAAGTGTTCTTACTACGAAAGCAGACGGTACCCCTGAGGCAACAGAAGACTCTGCCTTTAAACTATTTGACTGGGCAAAGAATAAATAAAAACAAGAATATTCTACAGCAACATTACACCTTTCAGAATGAGTAGACCCAGAGCCCAACAACAACCTTTCAGCCTCGATGAAAAACAGGCAGACCCAATACTTCAACGCAGAGGCAAGTGGGTTAAGTCCAATCCAGCTGTGGATGATGAACTTGCACTGCGTGAGGAATATCAAAATTTAGGAAAAAAACCATTTGGAGAACTTATCGCTGACACCAAGCTGTTTGATGCTTTACAAGACAAAAAGAGTAAAGAAGAGTACCTTCAATACCTTAAGCTTGGACAGCAGTTGGTAGATCCCAAAGATCCACTGAGTCAGCAACGTGCTTTTCAAGTAGTGCCCGAGCTTAAGTCTGTACCCGAAGAACAATTCGATGAAGACTTAGCCATGCAAGAATGGATCAGGCTGTTACTTCGAGATGGTGCTAGCATTGGACCTGAAGATCACAAAAGACTATTAGCTTTGATGCAACCGGATGTTATCATTCCAACTAGCCCAGTGTGGGATTTGGATGGATCTTTCACCAAATTGGCTGGATGGAGTGGAATTCTCTCATTTGGTGACACGAAAATCCCATTCATCAGTGGTGAAGTCATCTTTAGACCCACTTCTTGGGCAATTAACACCAAAAAATTGAACACCTACACCATGAACCTTATTCCAGTGAAGGTAGCTCTGCTGCGTCGGGTATATCCTGGTTGTCGAGCAATGGATTTAAAGCCAAGCAGCGGCTACAAGCCTGTTTATAGACCTGATGGTTACAGTTACCTACCAGATGAAAAAGGAGGAAATCGTGTGGCTACTGAATTGGACAAGTGGTATGATGAAGTGTTTATAAAGAAAGATAGTGTTATTACTGAGAAACAGACTGAAAACAAGTTTATCGATTGGTGGAAAGGAAAAACGGAGTCTGTTTGACACAATAAAAAATTCATTACTAGTATACATCATTTTTGTGTCGTTCAAAAAACTCTTCGGTTGCTCCTTTTGTCAGCTTAAACCAATGCTCAAAATCTTTCAATGTTTGTCGAAGCTGTTCTGGTTTGGTTTGATAAGTCAACTCGATTGATTTTTTCAGTGCACCTAGTATTTCAAGCTGTGTCTGCTCATCATCACCCCATGGGTCAAACCTGCTTTCCTGCTGCATGACATAATCTGCCACTGCTTCATTCATCATGTTTCCAACGGTAACCAATATTGTTTGTTCTTTCGCACTCAAATCACGATTTAGTCTAGCTTCTGCGCCCAATGCATCTGCTCCCCGTCCAGAGCCTTGTAAACCATTGATCATAGTGTTCATCGTTTGTGTAAATGTAGATAAACTATTAAATAGTTTGTTTTCGTTAGATCCATAAAGTTCCACATTAAAGTCTGCTTCATCTTCATCATGTTCTGCACTACGCAGTTTAAGCAATGCAGCATCTACATGTTCACGTTCTTCATCTGACCACCACTTGCTTGGATGTTGTTCTTCATTTCCAGTCATTCCTCCATTATTTTCCATGATGTGTGCAACACTGGCCACTAAGTTTCTGACTTCATTGAGTAGAGGTTGTTCAAATGCCTGCTGCAGAATAGTAGCTCCCATATTTGTGTTTGTTTCTTTGATTGCTCGTATGAGTAAGTCACGATTGTGTTCTTGTTCCTGCTGTAATGTATGTTTTAAATGTGTGTTCTCCTGTTCCAACTGGGTAGTGTGTCCATGCAACAGAGTGGTGTGTTGATGCAAATTGGAGTAGAGACTTCTGAGATTTTGATTTTCAAGCAACAATCGTCCACCTTCTTCTTTCATTGCTTTGATTTGCTCTTCCTTTTGTATGAGATCTGCTTGTGCTTGGGTCAAAGCAATATGCAAAGCTGTTGCTTGCCCTTGCCATCCGAGAGAGTTCTGCTCTGATTCTGCCACTTTTTGTTCCATGAATTTGATGTGTTTTTCAAGCAGTTGTAATTTTTTCTCCATTTCAGTAAGAGCAGCATTTCCTGCAGTTGTCAATTGCATCATTTCTTCTTCTTTTTGGTGAAGCATTATGTTCACATTGGTTAATTCAGATTCTACTTGCTGCAATCTACTTGTAGTGCGTGCACTTAACTCTAGCTGTTGTGTTTGTTTGTGAAGATGGGTTGTAAGATCATTTTTATCTGCTACCAGCTGTGTGTTAGTGGCGTGTAATGCTTGCAACTGTTGAGTACTGTTATGTGCATAGGTAACGAAATCCTGACGTGTTTTGTCATGCTCTGCTTGCAGTTTTGTCTTGGCATCCTCGAAGTTTTTCTCTAACATTTTGGCTTGTAACTGATGTTGTTGTGTAGCCAGTGATTGAAGCTGCTCATTTGACATTTGTTGTTTCAGTGCTTCAGATAATTTGGTATTTACTTGTTCCAGATTTCGACCTGCTGCCATAGCTTTGTCATACTCTGCTTTCAGTGCAGCAAACTGCAAACTCTGCTTTTCATTTTGATCTCTGAGTGCCTGTATTTCCTGTTGTAACTGCTGTGCCTGTGCCGAAGCGCTTTGCCCATTTTGCTTCAACTGTTGTAATTCCTGCTCTTTCTGTTTTAATTGAGCTTCAAATGTTGTTCCCTGCTTTTGATTTTGATCTCTGAGTGCCTGTATTTCCTGTCGTAATGTTTGAGCTTGTTCTGTATTTCCTTTATGTTGATGTTGTAATGCCAGCAGTTGTGCCTCTTTGTTTTGCAGCACTGCAGCTTGCTTTTTACCTAAATAAAGTTAGTAGGGAGTTGTTTTGTTTGTTATTGTACCTAATTGCTCTACTTGTTCCAATCTACTTATTGTTTCAGGGTTGTCACGGTACTGAATAACCGGTGCTGGTGGTATTTGTGGTGCATTTGGAGCACCTTGTGGTGGTGCTGGTGGTACAGAGGGTGGAGGTTGTGCTGCTGGTATTGGGGCATCCGACATACTTTCATCTGTATCTGGAGGAGGTGGTTTTGGTGTTGGAGGTGGTGGTTTTGAAGTTACTGCAAGATCATTGAGATTAATTGGCTCTCGCTTCACAATATACTTATACCAAAGGTATGCTTCTTCTTCATTGGTGGGTGCTTTCTTGGCTAGCTTTTTAAGGAATGCTGTGATTCGAGTAGGCTGAATGTCCATGTCTGTAATGAATCCCTGTGTAATTTTTGGGAAGGCTCGTACTAACTTCTTTCGTTCATCCACTGAAAATTTCTTGTCATTGATTTTCATCCAAAAACAATGCGGAAAATATTCATTCACTGGTGCATCTCCAATGATCCATGCACGCAAACCACGTCGAAATGCATTCTCATCCTCAATGATCTTGTATTCCAACTCCAGGTCCAACAACTTGTTTTGAAGAACAGCTGGTGAATACATTGGGTCTGGTGATTGTAACAATGAGGTAGTATTGAGTATTGATTTTGCCCATTTGTCTTTGTCGTATTCCTTGATGTTTGTAGGTTCTAAGTCCAATAAAGGAACCACGAATTTGTTTTTACCCAATAAAGCTCGTAGGTAGTTGATTTTTGCTGTGGCTATATCAGAAGGCGTACTGTATAGCTTGCCATCCTTATCACTTTCCCAAGGTAATCTATTGTCCCGTTGAAGTTTGATATCCTTCCCTGTTTCATACAATCCATTAAAATAGGGTTGTATAATATCATCATAATTTGAAACCTCTTTGATATCGGGCTTACTACCCACAAATTGATGATCGGTGATAGGATGTTCAGCGAAATGGGGTGGATCCATATATAAGTTCAGTTCATTCTTATAGAATATTGATGTACTGGCAAACGACATTATGTCAAGACACCACAAAAAATAGGCTTGTATTTTGCTATATAAACAATACACCGAAGGTTCCCACTAACAGTGAGATGGCGAGCCAATCTGGCCTGATCTTGCCCTTGTCTGGTTGCATCAATACACCGGGTATTGCCTTTCCACGTTCATCGTATAGGGTTCTGGGCTTTAAGAGAAAGAGAAATCCAGCTGTGGCAGCACTGAATAAACAGAACCGTGTCACTGGTCGATCAAACAACCCCACTGCCATCATGGGTCGTTCCAC
>JANWLA010000004.1 GCA_025451075.1 Nitrosotalea sp.
ATATTTACCATGAACGGTACATTAGGAAAAGATTGTTTTGCTGCAAGCACTTGAGGCAGCTCAGTCAAGCTGTATAACGGATAGTAGATTCCGGTTGCATTTCCTCCTAGTCTTGTGGAGAGGTCTGCAATTCTTTTGTGTAATGGTATAACATTGGTCCCAAATGTATTCTCGGTATTAGCTGTGTTCTGTAATTGTACTGTACTTGCTGTGTTCTGTAATTGTACTGTACTTGCTGTGTTCTGTAGTGCAGTAACATTGGTAGCAAGTGTGCCCATTGCAGTATTTGTAAATGCCTTGGTGTCAAGTGCAATGACAAGTGATGCTGATGTTATTATCAAGACAAAAACTAGTACTAGCCAATAATTCTTGTACGAGTTGTATTTTTCCATGTTCACAAGCCGCTACATGTATGGATTCTGTAATGTAAAACAATATGGATGCAATTCTCTATTAGAATCTACTAGTAAATTGAAACTGGGATGAATGCGATCTTGCGAGATTTTTTGCAACCAGTGTTCCAATAGAAGATTATTCTGGAACAATCTTGGTGTAGTGATATATAGTTTGCAGAAATATGAAAATACGATTCTGACACATTACTACATTTTTTCAAACTGAATTGTATCTATAGAAGATTTGTAACGAATAACATAACTTGTCACAAAGTAGCGCGATTTAATAATAATTAAAAAAGACAAAATAAAATGAATGATTCATCTCAGATAAAAAATGTGGAACAATGGAATCTATCGTATGAATCCTGTAGACGATGCGGAGGCTCACTCAAAAAATACTCCTTGTGTGCTATATGCAGAAAAGCCATGCAACACATCTGTATGCAATGCGGCTCAAAATCTGAAGGGATGTTACACCCATGTCATGGATATGGTGATGCCTACCAAACAAGAAATCCTCTGATGGAAGAGGCATACCAAATCTTGGCATGATGATACGTTTACAACAAAGACTTTCTTAAAACCGCCTAGATTTATCCTAGGAAACCAGGCGGCTGAATCAAATACTGGGAAATTATATTTTCGGTAATGGGCATTAGAACCGTTTCTGACTATGTAAAGTTCTATGTGGGGTTGAATATGCAGCATAGCATCAGCCTCTCAAGTTTTGCGTATAATGAGAAACTTGTGCTAAAAAATAAGACTGCAACTGGAAAATTGACAGAAGAGCTAATCCTGCAAAGCCTTGCTCTTTTGGATGAGTTACTAGGTGAGATCCAGTCTATTGGCGAGCAGGCTGTTTTAGAAAAATACACAAAATGAAAGTTTTTTTATAAATATTGCAGAAATTGCAAGAACTGGTGAACCAGGTCCTGACTCCTTTTGACCTTGTAAAAAGGTCCAGTACTAAACTTTTTTGCTCCAATCTTATATCTTTGAAACACCATAATAGTGTATGAAGCAAGAGTTCTGCCATCTGTGCAAAGAAGGTGGGAAGCAATGTATCGAAGTTGATACAAAGCAACAAGTGTACATGGAAATGTACCATATAAAATGCTCAAAATGCGGAAGACAGCTTGTGCCGTAAATTCTTTTTTTGATTTTTTTAATTGAAGGATATCATCACAAGTAAAACAGCCAGATGATCTCTCGCTTCTACGTTTTCTAAGACAACGGTGGTTTTCAAGTAAAAAAAGTAAAACTAGATACAGCTAGTTCTGGTATAATCTGCATTTTAAATTGGATTTGGTTGACAGTAATTCAGATATCACTAGGGTAATTGAATTAAAAAAAGTGTCTCTATGCCTATTTGTAAATGATAAACATAGAGGGAGCGATGATATTGTTTAGCCGATTAAGTTGGGCTAGGTCCTGCAATCGCTCGGGAGTAATCTCTGACACTTGTTTTTCGTGTATGATGTAATCCGTTTTAAAGATTAAATCCAAATTATTCTAGCGATTAATCAATTATAGTTTAACATATTTTGATTGTGGATCCACTATGATGCCTATGATGTTTATGTAATTCGTATCATGTGGAATCATGATCTGATCTTGGCTGTAAACTGGCTTGTCAATTTCTCAAGCCTATTTTGTACTCTGGGATCTGTGTACTATTGATTGGCACATGTTGTGTGTGTCTCTATTCTAGCAGCTTAGTGCTCTTTCATAGCACTGTGAAGCTTCTGCATGCCTTTTTAGCTTGAAAAGCGCCAGTCCTTTGTATCCTGATGCCTTTTTAGACGTTGGAGACATTTCCAATATTTTATCATAGCATTGCAATGCCTCTTCGTATCGCTCCATGCACAAGAGGAGATTGCCCTCGTCGTATAGTGCATTGATTGTTTCAAGTGAGACGTTTTGCGGGTCTTGTATTTCGTTTCTAGTGTCTTGCAATTCAACTGGATCTGGGGTAGATGATTTTTAAAGTGGCGGTAAATTTCTTCTAGAATAATCTTATGCCTCTCTGTGCTGTGTGATTACATATACAAGAATAATCTTGAGTATAGAACATTATTACAGACTGCTTTTATAGTAAATGCCGCCATACTCTGCCAATGAGATATCTTGGCAATGTGGGTATCCGAAATACCTTGTTGCAAGGTGAACCTGGTAAAGTTGTTTTAATTTTGAGCATTTTTGCTGCATTGGTTGGAGTGATGTATGTCATCCCATATGCTTCTGCCGATAAAGGTGGTCTTGATGTATCTTCTGATCTTTCTTCAAAGATACATGTTGGAAAATCTGATGTTGGTACAAATTCTTCTTCTGATACAAGTATGTCAGGCAACATTGGTTCTAATATGAGCATGTCGGGCCAATCTGATTCTAGTATGAACATGTCATCTAATGTAAAATCTCAGGATGAATCGCACGAAAATTATCATGCAAGTTCTAATGAATCCGAATCACATGGACATTACAAAAATGGATATGATAAAATTTCTACAGATTCTGATAATGAATTTACAGTACAAGCACAAAAACATCTTTACAAACCTGGTGATAACGTGACAGTGCAAGGATCTATCTGGTCTAGCTTGCTGACATCACTTGGAAATGCAAGCACTGTATCAATCCAGGTAAAAGATAATGATGGAAATGTAGTTTATGATGGCAAGTCACAAATTGATGCAAGTGGTGCGTACACTGCAGAATTCCAACTTCCATCTGACGCTAAGGGTAGATATACTGTAGACGCAAATATCGATGTTAGCTCTGACATCCTCAATACTCTGGCATCAAAGACAAAAGATGTCTTGGATGAATCAACAAAGATTGTAGTTGTCTCTGAAAATGCCATGAGTGTAAGGGCAGAAGGGCATGATTTTGATGTGAAAATTGCAAGCAATTCTACAAGTGTAAACAACCTCAACTTTGATGAACAAAACAAGAAACTGTCCTTTACAGTCCAAGGCGATCCTGGAACAAAAGGAGTGACTGAGGTAACAATTCCAAAATCGCTGCTTAGTGGAGACTTGACTGTAATGATTGATGGGCAAGCCATGGCACAAAGCGATGTTGTGGAAACCGACAATACTGATAACGAAACTACACTTGAGCTTAACTATCACCACAGTACTCACCAGATAGATATTGTTGGAACTAGTGCAGTTCCAGAGTTTGGTACTCTTGCATCAATAGTGCTTGTTGCTTCTGTACTGAGTGTAGTTGTACTATCATCAAAAATAAGACGCATCTCTCTGTAATTGTATTATTCCAATATGGCATTTCTGTGAGCAACTAGATCAATATTCTTCTTGAAATTATTACGACTCCAATTATTGATATTGCTGCAATCATGCCTGCAAGGGTGCCAAACTCTGGAACTGGAACATAATCTGAAAAACTTGGGGCAAACTGGGCAAATTTCTCAGGATCTTGCTCCTTTGCTAGATTCAATCCCTGCAGCAAGTATGGAGGAATTTTTTCAACCGAGTCTGGGTCGATATTATTTTCTTTTAGACATTGGTATGCCTTGCCCAAATTGTCCAACATTGTACTGCCATAGTTTGTCTTCAATATGGTTGCAGCAATATCTTCTGGCATTTCACCGTACCAATACCTGTTTTCCTGATAGATAAAATACGAATAGCCGGATTTTTCGGCATTTAGATCTTTTGTGTTGCAAAAATACATGCCGTTTGTTGCATTAAAGTCTGCAAATGCATTTGCAGATATTATCAACGGCGAAATTACCAGAACCAGTATTGGTACAATAATTATATTTTTCATCAAGTTGTTGGTGTATATCTGAGAGATTAACTTTTCATGAAATGACATCTAGTTGGCAGCAAGTGTATCAAGACTAAATGAGGGCTTGCCGTCTGTAACGATTACCAAGTTGAGTGTCTGCTCCTGGGTAAATGACGACTTTGACGTATCAAATGTAATGTGGTACAAAGAGATGTTTGAATTCCATTGGGGCGTAATCCAAGCTTTGAGTGTTTTGACGCCTGGATTTAGTTGAGATATGGCAATATGGTTTACACCAAGAGGACCGTTATTTGTCACAGATACAAATGAAGTGAATTTTCCATCATTCATAGCAAATGTGGTAACTCCGCTTATCTCTCCGCTTGATGTATGGGCCAAACTAGAATCATACGATGCACTCTTGATTGTATTTGGTGGACTCTTTATTCCTGACAGCTCGTTGAATTTCTTGAACTGACTTGATAACAAATTATTTAGCCAAATGTTCCATTGGCCTGGATCACAGAGATGCTCACCACACACTCTTGTATTTCCAAATAAATTATACGTGCTGACGTTATCGCTAAAGTCTGATCTGGGTGTCAGTGCATTTGCAACAGGCAGCAGTACTATTACAGATATCACGCCCAAAAGTGTTGCAGCCAACATGGGTCTCATGTTAACACAAAATAGGATTGAAACCCTAAATTGATTGCTACTGCAACATGCGCAAGTATTTTATCTTACGACATTTCTTTTGCTAAAAAATAATTGGTATCACTCACAAAAATCTGCTCAAATTATATTTTAAAAAAACTGTCATGCCTAGAATTATTTTCTGCATCCAATAGTAGAAATCATAAGCAAGCCTCAAATAAAAAAAATTGGTACATGTTGCATTGAAATATTCCAGCTCTTGGATATTGCTTGTTTTACCAATCATGGCATCTGTTACATTTTCTGCCTCTTTTGCCCAAGTCCAGGTAACAATTCCTCTTGGGGCATCAAACCCGAACACTCCATTTTCCTTGTCTCCGTCAGATCTTGACATTCAGGTAAATGATACAGTAACATGGAAAAATAATGATGCTGCGGTGCATACTGTAACTACTGGAAAACCTGGACTTGGATTTGACAGCAGAGTGGACAGCGGTGTCATAGCACAGGGGGGCTCATTTTCTTATACGTTTGACAAGAGTGGAGTTTACGAATATTACTGTCTGTTTCATCCTTGGATGACTGGATTTGTAAATGTGGGAACAAGCACTCCTGTGCCGCCTACTGGAATAACCATCTCAACTGACAAGTCTGTGTACCAGAATGGGGATACCATACAAATCTCAGGACAGGTATCAAAATTTGTCCAAAATAAAGAAGTCACTGTATGGATAACTGATTCTACCGGTACTGGAGTATCTGTGGGACACACTGAAACCCGGACTGGAAGCGGCTTTATGATTAATTCTACGGCATCTGGAAAACTTTGGATTCCTGGAAATAACTATACTGTATATGCCCAGTATGGTTCTGCAAGCTCTGTTGCTACTGCAATAATCCAGTACGCGCCACAAGCACCAGTGCCAAACACAAGCAACGAATCAAGCCAGGTCAGTTTACCTGCAACATCATACATGTCATCATATGCAAAACTAAACCCAGACTCGAATAATTACATCACTGCGCAAACAGAGCAAGAGATCTATTCCCCCACTGACCAAGTCAAGGTGTACGGTTCTGTCTGGAATGGGCTTGTCGATGCTGGCAGCGGTGCATATCTTGCAACAGTTCCAGTGAGCAGTATTGGCGGAAACACTGTCACAGAACTAGTGCTTGTAAAAATCTTGGATGCACATGGCAATGTTGTATCCACTAGAGAAACTCAGGTAGACAGCAATGGCAATTATGTTGCTCCAGTCTATCTGCCAAATGCCACAAGCGGACAATACTCTGCAGAGTCACTGCTTGAAACAAAGACTGGATTGTTTGGCACACTTGATGTTTCCACTGCTTCTAAACTGGACTCGTCTGCAAGTTTTCTAGTTGCAACACCCAGTGAATTTCTAGTGCCAACAAAAGATACAAGTTTTACTGTAGACATATCAAGCAACTCTACAGTGTCTAACTTTGCATTTGATTCTCAAAACAAGACAATATCATTTAATGTCCAAGGAGTATCTGGAACAAGGGGAACATCTGATGTTGTTGTTCCAAAATCACTGCTTGGTGGGAAAATCCAGGTTCTAATAGATGGCAATGCGGTACCATACAGCTCTAATGGAGTTATTGTCACATCAGACACTCCTTCTGAGACTGGATTTGAGATAAACTATCACCACAGCATGCATGAAATACAGCTTGTGGGAACAAGTGCAGCCCAGATGCCTGTTGTTGATAGCCAGGCAGTGCCAGAATTTAGCTCAGTAGCTCCTGCTGTTCTAGTTGTTTCTGTCTTGTCCATGGTGATTGTATCTTCAAGACTGCGGCTCTTGAAATAAAACCTGATCATGGATAATACTGTGGATGACGTAATGATATCATGCAAGACCACACATCGCCAAAATTTTGCAAGGGTATTTGCTGGTTCTGCCAAACTTCGTGTGATATCAAGCGATATACTCATGAAGACTGTATCATCAATTATTTTAAAAGGCCAAAGCAGCCGCCTATGATGAAAATCTGATCATACAAAAAAATATTGATAGTTATTCTTCGTATATGATGAGCGCAGAAAAAATTCCTACATTGTCATGACCCATAAAATGGGTAAATTTTATGTCCCTGATCTTTTTATTTGATATGAATTCGTTTATGCAGTCCTCAAATGCCGTTTCGTTTGATTTTGATACTAGTTCTACCTTCATGATGTATAATAACGGCTTGATGATAGAAAAAGATTTTAGATTTTCAAGTCACAAAATAATTGATTCGATTTGCGTTTTTATTGCAAAAAATTAACGGCACGATCATCTTTTTATTTCATCAACACGTATGATTGTACGGGTAGCAACCAACGGAGTGGATAACTGACGCGCCTATGCCGGATCAGTGCAAATGTAGTCTGAGGATTGCATGCATTCCTGTGTATTGCTATCCGGTGTTTTATTACAAAAATATTTTTGCTATTCCATTCTTTTGTAAATTGACTTGAAGTCTTCTGCAATGAGGTATGCTGTATTTTCAATATGCGTCATTTCAGTCATGTTTGACTTGCCTCTTGCAACCTGCCTCATGAGTGTCATGCATTTGTGAATCTGGTTGTGGTCCATGGCATTCTCACCTGACATTGTGTTAAAGCATTCGACAAAATCAAGGCAAAAATTCAGGACGATTAGTTCCCAGTTTTCTGTATTGATTGGATATCCTATGCCTCTTGCAAATATGCGAAATTCATTGCTTCTGTCAATTAGGAGCATTTTGAGGGCTTGGTGGGATTTTCTCAAGTCGTACTTGTCTATGGCACTTGATCCCTGCATGGTATAGATACGCATGAATTGTATTTTAAGGTGGATCTTATCTTGAATAGCCAAGATTGCATGAGGCGATTACTAGATCTTCTTGGCAGGATGGAATGTTTTACATGCAATTTGAAATTTTCTGGATTTTAAAAAAAATAACAGACCAATTCGATTCATGCTGTTAGACGATATGTCCAACAACATGAACCGTGTATAGAGTCTGCATAAGAGATTATGTGATGGATACTCAAAAGATTGTGTTTGTTTATTTTGAAATAATCCAATAATGACAGCGGTTTTCATATTTGTAGAACATTGTTCGGTAAAAGTGTTCCATGTTATTGTGATTTGCTAAATAAAATATATTTTTGTCCTGGTGCAAAACTCTTTTTAATGATGACTTGTCCAGTACGATGACTGGGGACAATGGTAAGTAATGATAAGCTAATCGGAGATGTTGTAGGAGTTATAGTTGAAAAGATCCTGATGGAGAGCGGCGTTACTACTCATAATAAAATGACCGAAATACTGGGGGATTACAATATGACTTTTTCAGACTGTTATCTAAAGCCCGATGTTCTCAACTTTGCATTAAAGGAAATATTTGGCAGTGGATATTTGTCCATAGTAGAAAAGATCAAAAATGAACTCATGGGGCTTGATGACGACAAAAAAATAAACGAGTTTATCGAACTTGTGAGTGAATTATAGAAGAATCTTGCAGAAAATTTTTACTTTATAGATAAATAGCAAATATGGTCTTAGGTACTGGGGATGGGATTTGATCGTACTGCACTCTGATAGCCGAAAAATAGAAGAGGTTGCAAGAACTTTTCTGAGCCAGAACTATTCTGTAATCAAAATTGAAAAGTCAAAGCTGGTGGGCCAGACATGGATTGTAGAGGTCTTGGTTTCAGCCTTTGATACCAAGACGATAAAAAAGATCAAAATTGACGATAATGATGGGCATATCCTTGAAGTAAAATGAAGAACTATTAGACTAGTCCTTCTGTAAAATAATATCTATATCCTATTTTGACTTGTTGCACTTGGGCAGTCTTCCATGTTCATACTGGAATGCTGTAAGCTGTTTTTCCTCCTCTGCTTCTGGGAATAAAGTTTCATGATAGCAAAATGAGACTGTTCCCTTGATGCATGCATCTGCTGAATTGAGGTGCTCTCCCAATCTTTCCTTGATGTTGTTTGTTGCACCAATGTATGTTGTTTCATGCTCTGAGCCAAGAAAATATACTCCTGCCTTGACTGGTGCCTTGCCTACTGTCTCCTTGTTAAATGGAACCCAATCTGAATATGACATGTTTGTTATCTTTCATATCTGACATTTAACAGATGAGGTTAACAGTTTGTAACAATTAGTTTGTGTCAAAGACATTTTGCATTTTATGCAAAACAACTATCACCCTTAATAGTGTCGGGCACTATATTACACCATGAATATCTATGATAAAAAATCTGTCCACTGTTCCAACTGTGACAGATTCATAGGTGAGATTGACTGTGACGCTGTAGTAATTCTGCCAAAATGTGGCAAGTGTGCAAATCCAATGCCAGAAGGAGACGACAAGGTGCAATACATCGTGGGCAAGTTCAACAAGAATCCATCAAGTCTTGTACCTGTAGAACATGTTGTTGCCTGATTTGTAAAAAACCTCTATTACTTTATGGATATAGTTAGGTGAAACTATTGGATGTTTTTTGGCAAGATTACAGTAAAGGTTGTGGGATTGTTGGATATTGCAATCTTTCCGCCATGCTGCTCAACAATGTTCTTGCATGAGACTAGTCCCAATCCGGTTCCTGTCTGTTTTGTTGTAAACAATGGATCAAATATTTTATCCATTATATCAAGTGGCACTCCAGGTCCCATGTCCTGTACATTTATGTGGATGTAACCTTGAACTTGTTTGATTCTGATTGTTACAGTTCCCTGATAGTTCATTGATTCTATTGCATTTGTTATCAAATTGTTAAACACTATCTCAAGTTGCTTTGCGTCACACTTTATCTTGATATCTGAGGGTTCGACATTGATTGTAATCCCTTCTGGAATTACAAGTGAGCCAATGGACTTGTTGATTATGGATGTAATGGTATTCTCGCTGATTACCAAAGGCTTGCTTCTGACAAAATCCATGACGTCATTAATTTGGTGTGTGATTGCAGAGACTGCTTTATCCATCATCTCAAAACGCCCTTGGTTTTTCTGGTCCGTGAGTTCATATTTCAGAAGAGAGACTCCATTTTTAATCACCGCAAGCGGGTTTCGTATGTCATGGGCAAGCCTTGAAGACAATAAACCAATTGCTGTTAGCTTTTCATCTCTTTCTTTTTTGAGTCTGGCTTCGGTAATTTTTTGCTGCTGTCTTTGGTATACTAGAGTAGCAATCCAAATGCTGGCAAGTATTGTTGCAAATAAGATTGGAATTACCTTTTCATAAATGTAAAAAAGATACATCTTCTCCTTGGTCTCCTCTATTATGATCTCTTGTGCATATTGTGCAGTGTGTGTATTTCCAATCGAGACTGGAATTTTTTTGCCGTCTGTTACGGTATAATCGGTCCAGCTCTCCTCGTAATACACTTCATCTCCTGTGGTGGGCTCTATCCATGAACTGCATGTATAGTCTGACAGAATGGTCTTTGGCTGAAATTGTGGATACGAGTCAGACAAGTCAGAGGTGAGCTTGCATGAAAACTTGTAAACCTTCAGGTCTTCTATTGTGGTCTCTTCTTGGAATGTAAATGGCTGTGGGTCTAGCCCAGAATAAAGATACACCAGATAGTTTTGTTTTTGTGTATTTTGTGGAAAGCGAAAGTACGTGTTTGCAGGCTTGATGAACTTGCCTGTACTTTTATCAACAAGGTTTGTGCTGTTTGAATCCCATAGTTTCTTTTCTGTTGCTGCGTCGTAGATGTTGTACGATCCGTCAATTTTTACCGTAGTCGAGTTTACAGGGCTTGCCTGCTGTGTGTATATTGAATAAATTGTGGTTGGGTCTGGCATCTTGTCACCTATTGCATCAACAGTGCTTGACTTGCCAATGTAGAAATCAATCTCTGAGAATTTCTCTAGATCATTTTCTAGTCTGGGTGTGATAAATAAAATCCATGACGAGATAAGAACAATGCCTGCAACCAAAACAAGAATTGGTACTGTATATTGGCCCAAAAAGGTCATGGATGATTCTATTTTTGGGGCTATTTCTTTTCTTTGCTGATTCTTTGGATGTGGAAAATTGAATAAAACAAGTGAATTACATAGTAATAATAAATGGAGACTGGGCACAAAAAACGTGCCAATATACTATTGCCTTGATTGTAAAAAAGTGATGTTCAGCAAGGGCGGAGACTATGGCCCAATCTGTCCTGCATGCAAGAAAAAAAGAAAAGCATGATTACAGTTTATTGATATATCTTTGATGAATTTCTGAATTTGAAAATATTTATTTTGCGTGATGGTAAAGCTGGTTTTTTCCAATCTATGAATTTGTTTTTGGCTTGAGCACTACTAGGACTCCGCCCTGTCCGCTTGCACTCAGGATTAGCTTCAGTATGCCTTGTGTTTGAACTGCTCCGCTTATCCACAACTGTATCGAATCAATGTCATATGACTTGAACCAGTCTTTGATCTCTTCGACGGTTGTAACAAAGCCCTCTAGCGTATCACCTTGTGGCAAAAATGCTTGCTGCTTACCATCCCCGCTAATCTTTGGAAAGACTAGCTCGATTCTCTTGAAATCCTTTTCTGTCATTTTTTCAACCTATGCGTCTTTAGATCAAGTGTAAATGAATCAAACACTTGTGATTTGCTACGCCATGATTCATGTGGTCTTGGAACTGTATGGTATGTACCGCTAATGGATTCTGGTGTGACCTGGATGATCAAATAGCCGTGTCTGTCCTCACAATAATTTTCAAGTATGGTGTTGCTGTCAGGCATTGTATATGGCACCTGGAGTGGTTTTCCATCTGGTTGCTTTTGCATGTAATGCAAATGCCAATAGCCGCCTGCTCCTGCTACGATATATGGTATCTGCCTGTTGCTAACAGTTCTTGTGAACCTCTGGTAATTGTGTACGTGTCCAGTAAGAATCATGTCTGCAAAACGTCCTGACTCTGAAAATGCATTGTCAAGTGTATCTTCGATTACCTTGCTTCCTGTATGATACATGTCAGCAGAATATGCAGGGTGGTGAACTGTTACAATGAGTGCCTTGTCTTTTGGGGCCTTGGCCACCTCGTCTTTGAACCACTTGATCTGGGAATCATCAAACATGCCTCCCTCTGGGACATTGGAGTACAGTCCAATTATGGTTGCAAACGGCACTTCTAGTGTAAAGTAAACATTTGGTTGCACCATGGCAGGCCTGTCAACTTCTACTGAATCAGGCACGACTTGTTGTTTTTTGGCACAAAAATTGCTGACAAAGGCTGCAAGTGAAGGTGTGGTGTCCCCCGGAGGCACATCCCCATCGTGATTTCCAGGGATTGCAAAGATTGGAGCCTGATACTTTGCATATGGCTCGTAGAACTGTGGATAGTACTCGCTTGCCTGTCCAAAATAGTATACAACATCGCCCAGGTGGTAGAAAAATGCAGGGCTGTCTTTGCCTGCCAAGTCTGACTCCATTGCCATCTCTACAATCTGCTGGGGTACTGGATACCTTATTCCTCCAGTATCTCCTGCTACATGAAATACAATTTTGTTCGAGTCTTCAATTTTTTTGATGGCATCCTGAGATATTATATCGCCAAGTTTTATGTGATAGGGGAAAATGCCCGTGGGGTTTGGAAGGGGCCTGAATTTTTGATTTCCCAGTGCGGCATGCTTTGTAATTGAGTGAATTGTACCGGATCCTTGCTTTGATTTTGAATCCATGTGAATCTATTTTACAAATTTTGTATTAAGTATGTTGTTTAATTTGTACGTTAAAAATAAAAGTAGAATCTTCTGTACCAATCTTCGTTTAAAATCTTGTGATCATTTTGTACGTATGTCTTTTTTATTATGAAGTACAACTATATGTGAAAACATGTTGTGCATTGTTCCGCCGCATCTTCTGCGTGAAATAATAAGTCGTGGAGATCCTGCAATGAAAAAATGGGCAATTAATACAATTACTTTATCGGAGCAAGTGAGAATGACAAGGCAGGTCTTTGTTGCAGATAAAATAATGTCTGTCTTACAACAAAAAGAGCGCAGAATATATGATGCAAAAAACAAAACTACGCTGCCTGGTAAACTAGTTCGAATGGAGGGTGATGCCTCCAATGGAGACCCGGCAGCTGATGAGGCATACAACGGAGCAGGGTGGACATATGACCTCTACAAAGACGTCTATGGGAGAAACTCTGTAGATGACAAGGGAATGAAACTAGACTCTACGGTACATTACAGTGAAAAATATGACAATGCATTTTGGAATGGCAACCAGATGGTTTACGGCGATGGTGACGGAAAAATATTTGACAGGTTCACAAAAGCAATTGATGTCATAGGCCATGAGTTGACACATGGGGTGACCCAGTATACTGCAAAACTAGAGTACCAAGACCAGTCCGGGGCACTAAATGAGCACATTTCAGACGTTTTTGGCTCGATTGTAAAGCAGTATTCCATGAAGCAAAATGCCAAGCAGGCTGACTGGCTGATAGGGCAGGGCCTTTTTACTCCCAAGATACATGGGGTGGCACTGCGTTCCATGAAGGCCCCTGGCACTGCATATGACGATCCATTGATTGGAAAAGACCCACAGCCTGGAACTATGCAAGATTACAATGACACCACCGAAGACAATGGCGGTGTTCACATCAATTCTGGAATACCAAACCGGGCGTTTTACCTGATAGCATCTGACATTGGTGGATATTCTTGGGAAAAGGCAGGCAAGATCTGGTACAAGACACTTGATCTGCTAAACGTAAACTCTAACTTTGAGGACATGGCATCATGCACACTTGAAGCTGCTGGCATTTTGTTTGGAAGCGGAAGCGAGCAAGAATCTGTGAAGAAAGGCTGGGATGGTGTAGGGGTACCAGTAAAGAAATAATTGCCAAAGGCGCGTATGTATACATGTGAAGATACGCTTTGAGCGCACTGGTGGGTTTGCAGGGATTAGCACATCTGTTTTGCTTGACACTGATACCATGCCGCAAAATGAATCCGAACAACTTTCTGCCATGTGCAACAACATGAATTTTTTCAGTCTACCTTCAAAACCTGATACTAAGAGCGGCGCTGCAGATCTTTTTCGATATAAAATTACTGTTGAATCAAAAGATGGCAAACATACTGTAGAGACAACTGATCTGTCCGTGACCCCTGGATTAGAAAACTTTGTAAATTATTTATCTGACAAGGCTCAGAAAAAATAATATATTTTCTAAAATCTGAATGGTTTTTTCTGAACCCTTTTTTCTTTGTGACTGCTGTGCACTAGATGTAGTATGTAATCCCTTGGCGCCTTTTTCTTGATTACTGCCATGAAAGTAGTTACCCCTACATATTATACAATTATCATTTTTTCATGAAAATGTAGGGGTAACACAAATATGGATTTTTCAAGATTTGATGTTACCAAAAAATTGACTTTGCTAACCTATTATCTGGATTATCTTTTTTAGTATCTCATTTTCCACATGTCTTGTCCAGAGCATCTCTGGAATGTCTACTGCCAGAAATAGTGCTGATAAAAACAATGCCTCTACTGCTGCAACTGCAATGTTTTGTATCAATTTTCCAATTCCTATGTGGATGGCAAAATTATTTGGATCCCCACCAATCATTATAGTAAATGCCCTGTCTGCAGTAATTATATCCCTGAGAATTCCTGCCTTTGTTGCCTGGATGACTAGACCCACTGGTGAGCTTGATGTCATCTGTGTCTTGTATCCGTCTTGTTGCAGCATTGTGATTATTTGCTGCGCTAGCTGATTCAAATCCTTGTTCTTGTTTTGAAAACTAACTATTTTTTCAGAGACCATTGTTATACATTAAAGACTAGATTTCTCTGCTAATTAAATTGTCTTTTAATTTCCATCTTGGTACCATTTGGTTTTAGCTCTTTGCAAGATAGTACATCATTCTAGAACATTTTTAGCATAACTACACTAGCAAGCAGAATCAAAACCAATTTGATGCAAATTTTGTATCCTGGCAGGCTTCTCATACTTGGCCTGTTCATCACACTTGTATCTTTTTTTGTACCTCAAAGCACATTTGATGCCGTGGCTCAAGTAGGTACAAACCCCTGTGCCGTACCTACTTTACAAGAATATGCAAGCTCTGTCATGGTGCCAAGCAAGACAAATGATACATTACAAAATAATGTCGTACCCGAAGTTCAAAACCAGCAGGCTCAGATGGTCTCACCTGTGAAACAGGATACCATTGTATCAATGCAAATTATGATGCACTTGCGACACCAAGAGCAGTTTGCAAAGTGCCTTGATTCAATAAATGATCCAACATCTGCAAACTATGGGCACTTTTTGAACGATACCACAATACTGCCATATCTTCCAACACCTAACCAGAGGCTTTCTATTGTATCATATCTGACAGAAAATGGGTTCAAAGTAGAAAACTCGTCATCTTATCTCACACTCAAGGCATCTGCACCCATAAGCACTGTTGAGAACATGTTTGGAATAAAGATGAAGATATACCATGTACCTGCATGGCCACGAATTGATAACAATGAAAACGTGCAAAAATTTGTACGCATCCACAACTATGGGGGATTCTTTTATGCTCCTGACTCTGTACCACACCTTCCATCAAATTTTGCAGTCCTTGTTGATTCCATACAGGGCCTTGACAACTATACGCTTGTCAGACCTCTTGAATCTACGTGTACTGGACCATTCTGTCCTCAGGGAATCCAAGCTGGGTATTCTGTCTTGCCGCTGCATGCCTTGGGCTTGAACGGTACGGGACAAAGCGTAGCAGTGGTGGACTGTCCAGGTGATCCAAACCCGCAAGATGCACTTGACACATATGATGCCCAGTACGGGCTTGGGCATACCGCGCTAAAAATTGTCTATCCGGGTGGCATGCCATCATCATATGACCCAAGCTGGGCGTCAGAAACAATGATGGATGTGGAGGCCGTACATACCATGGCACCTGGGGCAAGAATTATTCTGGCGTACGTTGACTGTACCCCTGGTGGACTAGTACAAGGAATTGACTATGTTGCAGAAAACCATCTTGCAAGTATAGTTTCTAACAGCTGGGGGTTTGTGTGCAGCAGCGGTGCATGCTCTGATTCTCAACTCTCTCCCTCACTTGTATCATCAACACATGATAATCTTGCACTTGACTCTGCACAGGGTCTGAGCATTCTTTTTGCAAGCGGTGACGAGGGTGCCACCCCTGATGGTTCAACGCTTGGCACGGACTATCCTTCATCTGATCCTAATGTCCTGGCTGTAGGTGCAACAAATCTTGCCTTGACAGGATGCAATGGTACCACGTGTTCTGGATATGGTTCTGAATCTGGTGCACAAATAAGCGGTGGGGGATACAGCAAATATTTTGTTGAACCGCCATGGCAGAGCTCTGCATTGGGACAAAAAAGCGGAAGGGCAGTGCCTGATGTTTCCATGCTTGGATACATTCCTGGCTTTTGGGTCTATTCTACAAGCTCTGACAAGTGCGGAGCAACGTTACCTGCATCAAGCGGGTGGTTTGGCTGTGCCGGTACAAGCCTTTCTTCTCCACTGTGGGCAGGATATCTTGCTCTAGTCCAGCAGATGAAGGGAGGCATGTTGCTTGGAAATGTTGCACCTGCGCTATATGCAACATACAACACAACTTCATACCCGTGCTCATTTCATGATATCACATCTGGCAACAATGCATTGAGCGGTAACCTTGGATACTCTGCAGGACCTGGGTGGAATCCCGTCACGGGTCTTGGCACTCCGATATCTGATAACCTTACAATGTTGCTGGCTGGGAAAACTCCATGCCAAAGCAATATTCCAGAATTTGGCTCTGTGGCACCAGTGGTTCTGGCGTTTGCAGTGATGGGAATAATAATTCAAATAAAAAATTGTACTGAAAAATATGTGGTAATATCTTGATTTTTTTACATGACGAATATCGTATTTGAAAAACCCTTAAAAGCGACACCAATAGAGTCTAAGAAGGCTATGACATTAGCCTTGGAAGACTCCTAAACCGCTCCTAGAAAGGTGCTGATAATGTCTACCTAATAGAAATTAAATAGGTAGACAAATGAACACACAAAATCAAAAACAAAAATTGGGCGGGCATAGTCTGACATGCTCTATAATTCTTGGAATTGTTCTGGTGATTGGTTTTATTGCACCTGTACATGCGGTTGAGCTAAATGCCGTACTCAGTACTACATCTGGTGCTGCAAAACCATCATTTCAATTTGTCAGGACATATGTAATTGAATATCCAAATGGTGGAGAACTAAAGAACATGCTAGATGGAAAAAATGTCTCCATGACATTTCATATCAGTCCATCTGATCAAATCAAGAAATCTATTGTAAAAAATCTCAACTCTGAAATTATTGGAGATCTCAAGAGCGCTGCAAACGTCACTGATGTTGATGTCACATACGAGGCAACGATATATCCTGGTGATACTGAATCTCGCATCGACTACAAGGTGACTCTGATTCCAACTGTATCAAACTATGTTCTAAGGAAGGCAACAAGTGATAGTGCTGCAATACTTGACACACAGTGGAGGGGACTGACTATACAAGACCCAATACTTGTAGATGTGCAAAACTATGGACAGTTTGACATCAACTCGCCTGCAAGTTTTATAAAAAAACAACTTCCGAATCTTTATGATAAACTGCAGGGGACAAATGCACAGAACTTGTTTGAAATTCCATTAATGTCATCAAATGATCTTATGAATGACCCAATATCCAAATGGCAGCACCTGTTTGATCCTGCATATACCATAGTTGACACAAATGTGCTTGGATATCAGGGACAAAAAATTGTCATATCAACATATGCTACAGGTGAGAGCAACATAAGCGAGGGAACAATGCTTCCAATTGTTAAAAATTCTGACATGAAACTCGATGTTGATTATCCTGTAAGCTACACTGAAAGGTCAAGCACTGCAAGCATACAGATTGACGGATATGTGGCAGTGGCAGATATCAACGGAATAGAATACTTTGGCTCTAACCCACAGGCGCCAACAGGAAGTGGGATAAACTCGACAGGAAACTATTCTGCACAGGTGATTTATTCAATGGCTGCATTTGCTGTTGTAATTGCTGCGGGAATATTCTGGTGGAGCAGCAGGGTCTCAAAGAATGTAAAAAATAGGCAAAATGAGCCTGTCAGTCCAAGCGGGTCGATTCAGTATGAAACCAGGAAACATTGGGCGGACAGATTTGATGATGAAAAATGATTCACCACATATCATATCTATGAACTGGGGGCAAGTACAGTGATCATACCAATGAAAGGAATTGAGATAGTTTTATTGGCAATAGGCGGATTGGTTGGTGTATTTTTACGGTATGCCATGACACGGTCCACATTACTGCTTGGAGCATTGCCTGTAAACGTCTTGATTGTAAATGTAATTGGAAGTTTCATACTGGGATCATTTGCAGTGCTTTCACTGCAGTGGCATCTTGATGGAAAATACGTGCTGCTTGTGGCAATAGGGTTCTGTGGTGGCATGACGACCATGTCCTCTTTTGCTTTGGACTCTGTCAGTCTATTGGATAACAAGCAATATTTGCTAATGGCAATTAATGTAATTGCAAATGTTGGGTTATCCCTTGGTGCAATATTTGGCGGCAGGGCTTTGACAAGTGTGATACTTGGAGCATTCAGGTAGACATCAGAGGTTCTTGCCTAATTTTTGGGTTTTTTTCTAGATGCCATGGCAACAACAGCAAGAGTACCACCACCAAATAACGCAGTGATGGATATGTCTTGTAATTGATAGGCTTTGATTCCTGTTAATGAGATGACCGCATTGATAATAACGGGAGATATGATTAGCAAAACTCCTACAATTGCGATAAGAATTCCAAATATGATGACTATGACTTCATCTGCCATTATTTAATCAATTCATAGCCACATCTTAAATTGTCTGTTTATTGTTTAACGCAAGACAGAGTGAGTAGATGTCTCAAGTTGATAGAATTTGGTATGAAAAGTTTATGACAAGTCTCACAGAGTTCAAGCCTTTAGAAATCAGAATTAGATAGTCCCCTATCCTAGGGGGGAGGATATGCTTTTTAAGAACTAATTTTCATATCAGTACAAGAAAAGGAGTAATTGAATGGCTAATCTCTTGGCTTATGTAATTGGAGCTGCTGTAGTGGGGATGTTGCACATGTCTGCCCCTGATCATTGGCTCACACTCTGCGTTCTTGCAAGAAACAAAAAATGGACTCCTAAAAAGCTCTTTGGAATATCAACTATAACCGCGATTGGTCATGTGGGTCTTTCTGTTGTTATGGGTCTTGTTGTTGTAATTGTAGGACTAGTATTTTCTCATTTAATTTCATACTATCTTGATACTGCAATAGGATTGGTAATGGTTGGTGCAGGATTGGTTATTGGAATAATACCTCTAGTAAAAAAGAGTGTACCGCATCATCATGAGCATGAACATCATGAGGAAAAAAAATACGGGAGATTTACCCAGAATCTTGGATACTTTGCAATCCTTGGAGCTGCATTGTCTCCAGACCCTAGCATAATTCCGATTTATCTTTCTGCACTATCGGCTGGATTTTACTTTGCGCTAGAGCTGTCAGTTGTCTTTGCAGCTGCTTCTATCATCACGCTATTACTTTTAGTTCAGCTCGGTACAATGGGATTGGCAAAGACTCTAGCAAAAATCCCGGAAAAATACAATGATTCCATGGTGGGATTTGTGATTATGGCTATTGGAATCTATGTTCTTGTTGTGAGGTAAGGGTGTTTTATTTGATAAACTGGAACATATCAAAGGTTGGATAAACCATCCGATTAGATAAATATCAAGATTTGAGGAAGAATAACACATGACTCATCACAAACTGCCTGAAGTAAAGAAAAGATTGGCAAGAATAGAGGGGCATGTCAAAGGCATTAGCAAGATGATTGATGATGGAAAGGGCTATCCTGAGATCGTACAGCAGATAACTGCAGTCCGGGCAGCTCTTGATAGTACAATGGAAATTATAATTCAAGATCTTGTGGATCACGTTAATGTAAATACAAATATCAAAGGCAAAAAGGCAGCAAATGATCTAAAAGATACAGTTTCAAAAATACTCTGACAATAAACTCATCTGGGTTCTAACCTGTGAGAGTCTGTTTGCATCTTTTACCTCCTGCTTCAAGTTAGAATTTGGTTAATCTCGTTGGCAATATTTAAGATCCCCCAAGTATAAAGTCAAATCATAAAATCACCGCAAATCAAAATGACATATGTACAACCAATCGTAATTGGCGTCATGATTCTAGTTGTTGTGCTTGTAACAAATTATCAGTTCACTAATTATCAAATGCAAGTTGTTAATCAAAATAAAGAAAATGAAAGAAAAAT
This sequence comes from Nitrosotalea sp., assembly GCA_025451075.1. Classification (GTDB taxonomy): domain Archaea; phylum Thermoproteota; class Nitrososphaeria; order Nitrososphaerales; family Nitrosopumilaceae; genus Nitrosotalea. The sequence continues at coordinate 20,199 of JANWLA010000004.1, forward strand.
AATCGAGGATGAAATCTCAAAGAAGATTGATCAGATAAACCAGGCTGCATCTAGTCTAAACGAGTTTTATAATGAATCCTTGTCAGTGAGTACTATTCAATTTGATGATTATAGCAGAATAATAATTGAACAAAATCCTACCATAAAAAACATCCTAGTTGAGAAGAACGGAAAAATTATTGAATCCTACCCTCATCAGGAATTTGAGGGCTCTGATGTTTCCTCACTGTATAAACAATTTCCATCAGTATTGGATGGTGTTAAGGTGATGAATCCAATGTTTCAGATTTCTCAATCCAAAGAAGCATCTGTATTTTCAATTCCCTTTGAATCCTTTGTCAATCCAATAATATTTAGTAATAATTTCAAGTTGATATTGTTCAATCAATATAATGATCAAAGTCTGTACCAAATTGAAGTCAAGGATGGTCAAATTTTACAGGACAATGCAATACACTTTTCTGCAGATGAATTACAGAACTCGTTAATCATTGAAAAAAAGACAGATCTCTTTGGATATAATTTACAAAATTTCTATTTGCTCAAATATCAAATCTGGGATTCACCATTTGAGGAACAGGGTAGTACATATGGTCAAATTCTCATCATTTCTGGTTTCATACTCTCTGTAGCTGTGCCATTGTTAATTATCAGATATCAGCGTTTGACCAATTTTATCAAAAGGCAATCGGCCCAACTTGAACAAGCTAATGAAAAGCTGTTACAAGCTGATAAAACAAAAAATGAATTTTCTGCAATGCTGACTCATGAATTAAAGACGCCTCTAGTGCCAATACAAGGATATGTGGATATCTTGCTTGGCGGTCATCTGGGTAATCTTACTAATGATCAAAAAGAGAAATTACAAGTAATCAGAAGCAGTGCTAGATCGTTGCTCAATCTTATATCTGACATGCTGGATGCTCAAAAATTAGAATTGGGTCAGCTAAAAATTGTAAAACAAAGAAACAACATCCGAGATACGGTAGAACAATCAGTAGAGGTATTGAAGACAGTTGCTGTAGAAAAAACTATTGCACTTGTAAATCACGTAAATGACGATATTTTTGCAAGCTATGATAATGAACGAATCAAGCAAGTGATAACAAATCTGATTAAAAATAGTTTGAATGTATCCAGTCCGCAAACTGGAAAAATAGAAATTATATCAAAGGACTCTCCATCTGAAATCGAGATCTCAGTTAGGGATAATGGCAAAGGAATTCCAGACACGGAAAAGGACAAGGTATTTAAAAAATTCTACCAAGGTGATACTTCATCTACTAGGGAGTCAAGCGGCAGTGGGTTGGGTCTTGCCATCTGCAAAGGAATCGTAGAAACCCATGGTGGCAAAATATGGTTTGAAAGCAAATACGGTCAAGGAACCACATTTATTTTTACAATTCCAAAATAAGACATTAAGGAAAAAGAGTTTTGCAGCTACTAACATTATTTACTTTATATCTAAATCTAAAATATCTACTATGATTTTCTCAGACCTTTCAATGACTGTTTGCGCATGTTTCCTCCATGTGTTTAGATTATCTGAAGGGCTGCCAAGATCAGCTGTCAGAATTTCATCATTTACAAATAATTTTATGTAATAAACCAATTCCTGAATTCCAGTGTATAATTCAGGTTTGATGCTTGATCTTATGAAATCCTGCTCTTTTGTTATGTCTTCAGCCCACAAAATACGTGCTTCATGATCGGATTTCATTATATTTTTAACAGCTGCAAACTTTTCTTGATCCGTACCCTGTATCATGTCAATTAATTTTAGTGTCGAAGAAATGCTCTGTTTGCCGTCTAAAAGGCTAGTGGGAATTCTTCTTAATGAATCAGATATGGCTTCCCTTCGTAGTTTATCAATCTGGCTTGTTAATTTTACCTGTTTTCTATAGATCAAAAGCGTAATCATGATTGCAATTACTCCAGTTACTACTCCTAGTATGCTAATGCTCCATCCCATATAGTCTGGTTTCACAGATGACATGTGGATGGCATTTCTAACAATGTCAGTTAATGTCTGGTTAACTAATTCCATTTTTAATTACTGTGATCCGATTATTGTCTTATCTTTCCGGTTATCTTTAATCTCAGTGACATTTATCAACATCTTTTCTTTTGATGGTGCATCTGTCATTACTTGATTGTCAATAATAAAATAATTAAGCCATGTTTACATTTGTGTATACTTTGCATACACATTTGTATGCAATATCAACCAGTTTGTATATTATTTCTATTTCTTGAACACCCGTTGGCATTTACAGTAACAACAGGGTATGACTCATCCTATTTTGGTCGTGTTTCCTTAAGTGTTACCATCACGTATACAAGAGGTGAATAAAATAGACGAAAATCAGAATCGTTACAAAATTGGAAAACAGATAATCGGTAAACTCAGATTCTCGCCCTTGATTGGTGCACCTAAAATAGAAAAATCGTCTGTTTGGAAAAAACAAGTAAGTGCATCATTTAGAAAAGTTGTCGCATTTGATCTTCTTTTCATGATGCTTGGTGCATTAATTGGCGCAGGAATCGTCACTGCAGTTCTACGGTAGAACTCTTCCTCTTTGTTGAAATTCAATGTCACTATATGGGAAAATAGTTGTATTTTCATCCGCTAATGTAAATTGACTAGAAAATTTTTGATTTACAATTTTACAAAATAGATATGAGTATAAGTACCCGTATGTACCGTATAAGCAGATGATAAACTGAAATGAGAGATTTTGAAAGAATTGAACAGTCACTAGATATCAACGATAAACTCGAAATGGCAATTTATCATGAATGTCGCAGGTTGCAAAAACATCTTAAACATTATGAAGAAAAAGACATTGTACTTGCTTCAGTGTATGGTATCATGGCTACATCACTGAGCGCAATTTTATCAGAAAAAACTGGAAGGATGACACGCGAAGAACTAGATGATGACAATGACGAATTTGATAAATGATACACGCAAAAACTGCTTGAATTAGTTAAATCTAGGCCTAAAAACCAGGACAAACAAGCAAAAAGGGCACAAAATCGTTCCTACGTACACTATTTTGGCATGATGTGTCTATGGGCGTGACAATTCATCCAAAATTGTATTTGAAAACCTCTTTTCAGTCTTGTTTATTGATCTTGCAAAAGATGCAATATCTAGTCTGACATCCTTGTCAGCACATACCAGTTTGAGTACATTGTACAGCTTGAGCGCCTCAGAATCTTCTTTTTGCTGGGTAATTTTTTCCAACAGCTCCTTTGCTTTTTTTATCTTATCCTCTTGGGGCAAAGATGTAATGCCGTACTGGAAAATTTTCTCCAATATCGTCCTGTAGTTTTGGTCCAAGGTTACTGTTAGCCTGGATTTTGGCATCTTTTCTATGTCCTCAAGTATTTTTCCTAGCGAGTCATCAAATCTCAAATAGTATCTCTGCATGAATTGTGAAAACTGGTCAAGTATTGTTTTATCAAACTTGTATGCAATGCCCAGATTTCTCTCTGATTCTAGCATCATTTCTATTGTAGAAAATATGGTTCCAAGAGGATCAAGTGTTGCCTGTTTGCTGTGCTTGAACGGGTGTTTTAGAAACATTTTCTCTAATCTGTTTATCACGTGCATTGCAGCAAGGCCTCTTTTATTGCCTGCATCAAGTGACTTGATTATCTTCAATGCTGTCATGGAAAATAGAGAATAGCTTTTTGCACTAGAATCAATTGATAGGGTACGCTCAAAATCGTCGATAAATTCGTCTAGTATTCTTGGGATTTGGTTCTCTGGCTCTATATTCCTAAAGCTAATCTGTTGCAGTTCTGCATTTGGGGGATCTGACAAAAAGAGAGGAGCAGCTTGTTTTAGTGCGCTCAAAACAGATCTTAGGTGCAACCGGTTTCCCTTGCTGTACTTGCTTTTCAGTAGACTGGATATTGATTCTACTAGTAATTTGTACATGATGCAGTAATGTTATCCCGATGTAATAATCTGTTCTTTGTCAATTGGTTATTTGGCGGGTTCAAGTTTTGTAAAACTTGAATCATGTAGGTCTGAACCACAAGAATTATGAATTCTCAACAAATGTAAAAGATCTGGCAAAAGATCAAATCTGTGATACTGACAAACTTGTCCATAAAAATGACAGAAATGTTAACGTGGCTTAAATCGTATGGAGGATTCATCTAGTATAATGCTAAACCGTAGTAGAACTGAAATTACCAATATTATGCTAGAGACTGCGAAAACAGGGGCTGGAAAGACAAGAATAATGTACAATGCACATCTCTCCTACACTCAACTCACGGGATATCTCTATTATTTACAACAAAATGGTCTGATAGAACACGAAGCAGATACACAGATTTACAAATCAACTAAAAAGGGATTGAAATTCTTGAATCTCTCAAGCCAATTGAATAAAATGGTATCAGCATAAGGTTCTGTGAGATTCTAATCATCACAGGTCTGAATCTACCGTACAAACTAGTCCATAATGCTGACAAATTCATACATAAAACTGATGCAAGTGTAAACACTGCCTATAGAATCACAAAACAACTAAACTCAATGTCCCCATGAAAATTCTGTCAATATCGAGTTTATCTGTGCTTACTGCCCTGATGATATTTTCCCTGTCTAGTCTGCCAGTGCATGCATACAACGAGATTCATGTTCCTACCGATTATCATACGGTACAGGCTGCCATTGATGCTGCAAATGCAGGCGATGTCATCGTCATAGATTCTGGAATTTATTTTGAACAACTTTCAATCAATAAATCACTGAACATTACAGGTTCTGATGGTGGAACCATCATCAAGGCCCCGTCTGTACTGTTACCTGATGCCTTTGGAACATCAAATGTAATAGACATAACTAGTGGTGCAATTGTTACAATCTCAAAAGTAACTGTTTCAGGTCCTGGCCCTACTAATTGCGGCAGCATCAATGCTGGAATATTTGTGTCTGGAGGTGCTACTCTAAAGATTACCAATTCTACCATTACAGATATCCGTGATAATCCTGTAGGTGGATGTCAAAATGGGGATGGCATACTAGTTGGACGTGCAAAATTGAACACCATAGGACATGCTGATATCTCAAATGTCACTGTAACAAAGTATCAAAAGGGCGGAATTGTTGTAGATGGTGCAGGCTCGACTGCTTTTGTGAAAAATAATGATGTTAATTTTGGATTTATTTCAGTAGATGTTGCAGCAAATGGAATACAAGTAGGCAGAGGAGCTCAAGCTATTGTATCCAATAATAACATCAGCCAAAATATCTGCTCAGCTACAGTTTGCGGACCAGACCTTGCAAACCCCAATCTTGATCAAGCCACAGGTGTACTCCTATACGGAGCAGGAAATGGAACAGTTGTCGAGTACAACAATGTATCACAAAACGACATCGGAATAGGCGTGATCAATTGCGGTGATCCATTCTGCTTGACTCCTCAGAGCACGCCTTCTGTTGAGATAAAAAACAATACGATATCTGATAGTGGTGCAGCAGGCATACTAGTAAAAGATGAGAACTATATCATATCTGATAACAAAGTAACAGGACCTGGACTTGATGGCATTGCTGTAATCAGCGGTACTTCAAATACAGTTGCAGTCCTCATAGACAATCAAATCGATGGTGTTACTACATCTATTGGTACATTTAGCACACCGGGACATTCTGCAGTTGCCATACCGTCAACAACGTCGCCATCGTCATTGACCATGATAACAGTTCCTTCATTTCTGCACACACCAACTAATTCTAGTGTAATTGCTTCTGTACCTTTACAATTTCCAAGTTGGGTTAAAGTCCTCCTCACATACTATGCACAAGGCAGTCTATCGTATGATGATTTGATAAAAGCAATGCAATTCCTAGTCAAGTAAAAAATAATCCACGTCATCCATGATTGCGTTTAATTTAAAATAACAATTTTTTACCCATAAGAAAGCGGATATAATCCGTTATCTCGGGGTATAGTCACTTGACGACTAGCAGTTTTTGGCGTAGTCATTGCAACTACCGAATCTTTCGTTGCCAGATTCTGCACTATCTACACACCCGTCGTATAAAAATCTGATCAACTTGACAGAGATGTCTTGTAAGATACTAGTTTGTTCAGTTTTTCTATTATTTTGCGTCCAATCTTAGAATCAAGTCCGGTACTTGTGCTAATGCCTACACGTTCAAATTCTCCTCGAATCATCTTTCTTATTTTTATTTCGTCTTGTGCTGTTAACATGGTTTCTATACGCACATCTTGCTATTAAGACTGACTTAAGACATAGTGGTGGATTGATAAAATAATGGATAGATTAACTAAATTTGGCATAGCTTTTTTGATACTGGGCATAGTTGCTCTGATTTTGAAATACTTTGCACTGTTTGCAGTATCTAAATCTGATTTAACACGATACATCTTGTCTCTTTTTTCCGACATCTTCTTTCTTATTGGTTTTAGTTGCTTTATTGTTAGAATTATTCAAACAATTAAGAATCGTTAATTTATTTCAAGTCTGACCAAATCCTTACTTTTATTATTGTCTAGATGACTGTACAATTTTTTGATTTGGTATAATTTGAAATACGGTATTATTAAAAAAAGAGGGGATTTTACTTGACGCTATGCGGAATTGTTACTGTAATGTGATTTGTATCCAATGTAACTGCGCCAGTTAGTGCAATCAGTCTACCATCTACCACTGCGCTGGTAGTTGATGTGATTGATGAGTAGGCAATTACGGTTCCCTTGAGTACTGTTGAAGTTCCAAGAGTTGCTGAACTGCCGACCTGCCAAAAGACGTTTGAAGCCGATGCTCCATTGGTTAGAAGCACATGACTGTCTCCTGCTCTTGTGGTAAGGGTGCTTCCAATTTTGAAGATGTACACTCCGTTGCCATTAAGTGCAAGTGTTCCTACTATTGCAGCCGATGAAGGGAAGCAATAGACTCCTGGTTTGAGTGACTGTCCGCCTATGTTTGCAACAGCTGGTTCATTTGTTGTACACACTGCACTTGATAATGCACTGTATGCAATAGCTGCATCAGCATGAGCTCGAGCTGCGACTGGACCGCCTGCGTAGATTGCTCCGATTACTTTTCCTGGTGGAAAGCCTGTTATCGCTGTACCTGGGCTAACACCTAGATTTCCTGTAACTAGATTCTTTCCCGTATTGGTTACAGTTGATGCCCCCAAGACTGCAAAGTTGCCGGCTGTTCCAAGGTTTGGATGTATTGTTGTTGCAAAAGCGTTATTTTGCACCATGCTTGCTGCTGAAAGTATCAGCACAGACATTACAATATAGTTTTTGATGTTATTTCTTGTCATTGCTGATTTAGTATTTCTTGAGCTATTAACCAGCGCTTACAGCTGTGTCATCTTGTCATACAAGTATGTCTTCATTATGGATTGTTTTTTCATGTGACGTCTGAAATCTGTGATGAAAATAATTTCGCCTTTTTGTATCGCAAGAAAAACTTTCTTGCTAACAAATTAAATGAGAAATGGATTCTTGCTTGATGTTTCTGGTGTGGCTGATAATTTTTATTGAGAGCTGGATAGTTAACCCAGTCTTTCTCTGACCTTACCAAAATGTCAAAGATGTGCAAACTCACACTACTCTACTATATCACACTGGCACTGGCCAAACTAATAAGCACCGCGTACATATTTGTATGTTTTATTTACGCATCTTCAAGTCTGATGTATCTATCCCGTCTGGTACATTGACAAATTGGTACATGAAATAGACAAAAGTGTAAGCACGGCCTAAATATGTTCAAACTATAATACACTAAACTTGATTCATTCTTTTTGTTACAAATCATGTGATGTATCTAGTGAGGAACCGAATTGTTAAAATCTACAATGATCTCAGCACATCACCCGTCTCTGAATGAAATGTGGAAATTCATAGACAATATGATGCGTCCAAATGATTTGGTTCCTGACAAATCCATTTTTGCATATGATCAAGTGCTTCCAGTATATTCAAAACTGTGTGAAATTGATGCCATTTTCAATGATTTTGCACAAATTAATATTTTAAAGCAAGAACTGGCTAGTCTTAAACAGTAAACATCCCCTAGTCTTTACGCCCTTAACTTTTCAAATCTCTTGTTGTATTTTTCTTGGTGTTCTACGATTAATCCGTGATTAGTCTTGTCATCATATTTTGTTTCCTGGCTTTTGAACTCCTTTTGTAGTTCATCTTCAATTTTTTTTCTTATTCCAGCTGCCTGCAATAATGCGTCCTTTTTTGCCACTTCTTCATTTTTCCCTTTTACATTCAACGGCCTGTCATGAAAACGATTGGTTGCCATGACCCTAGTTTTTCTTGTGATCTCTTCTGCCAAGTCAAAATGTCCCTGTTCATGTTTTAAGAGTGATTTGCTGTTTTTTTTACTGACATTTTTTGTTACCCATGATAGGTCCGGGATAAAGACCGCACTGAGCTGCATATCCTTAATCTTGAATTTAAATTTGTTTCCGGCCTTGATATGCTCTATGAATGGCTTTGACTCAAATCCTATTGCAGAACTAGCCGACGCTTTAGATTTAAGATCAGGCTTTTTTTTAAAATCTACCCATTTTAGGACTCGTGTCTTTTTCCAAATGATTACAGAAAGCTCTGGATTTACAGGCGCGTTGATGACAAAGACTTGCATACATTTACCAACATTTGTTATAGCCAGCAATTCTATTAAGTCATGTTAACATTTTTGTTAGTTTTATGGACTAGTCTGTCACTAGTCGTTTGAAAGTGTTGATGCAAATACCTTGCCTTTTGCAGTCAGACCCACATTTATCTTTGATTTGTCAATTGTTGATTCGACCAGGCCCTTTTTCTCAAGCCATACTATGTGCTTTGCAAGTCTGGTATAGTTTAGCTTTGTATCAACTGACAGGCTGGTCTTTGCCTCAGGACCATTGTCTGTCATGGTCTTGAGTATTCGCAATAAAGTTTTCATGCTGGGCTCAAAGTCAGGTTCAATTTTTTTGCTTTTGATAATGTCCAGTGGTTTAGAACGCATTGATGTGACACCTGCTGTTTCTGTTGGACACTATGCTATGTGCGGTACGCCGATATATAGAAGATCCTGACAGTTTCGTCAACAATACTGACATGTATGTAAACATGGCTTATTTATTTTACGGTCTGTATTATGCCAATGACATGTATGACACCAAAAATGGGGCGTGGCTAAATTGTCAACTGAGATAAAAGACAAGGTGGGAAAGCTTGCAGGAATTGAAATCCTGGAAAAAAATGGCATAGACTTGGAAAAACTACGAAGACTCATTGTATCTGGTGTGGGATCCGAATTTGCAACATATTACTATTATACAATACTTCGAATGCATTGTACCGGCCTTGATGGGGAGGGCATCAAGGAAATAGTTGAGGATGCAAGAATCGAGGACAGGAATCACTTTGAGGCCATGACGCCTAGGCTATACGAGCTTGGAGGAAGCCTTCCAAGAGATCTTAGGCAGTTTGCAGATATTGCAGGCTGTCCTGATGCATTTTTACCGAAAAACTGGGAAAACATTGACGAGATTTTACGGGTCCTCCTTGATGCAGAAAAATGCGCGATTCGCTCATGGGGCGAGGTGTGTGATTATACTATTGGAAAAGATCATAGAACATATGAAATTGCCCAGAGGATAATGGGAGAAGAGATAGAGCACGAAGCTTGGTTTGTAGAACTGCTTTCAAAAAGACCATCAGGACACTTTAGGAGAGCAGTTGTGGGACAGTCTGATTCCTAGTTTTATTTCATTATGTTGCATTAAAAAAATCTGTTGATTCTTCAAGACACAAAGATTTGTATTGGTAAGAGATATTTTTTTGATATACAAAAATGTACATAACACATACGCGTATGTAACTAAAACATACTCGCATGTACGCGTGGCTTAATTGTTTTACTATAAATACAATTACATTGATAAACACAAAACAAAATCTAATGTTTTCTGACGCAGTTAATGTGGTATCAGTTCTATCTTTTCCTGTTCCATGTACCATGACTTTGGTGTCTGATAAATCTCTGTTAATGATGTTTAGTAAAACGATTTAGCTTGCCACGAAAAGAATACAAGACCATTACCGTAAAATTGAAGACTTATCTGAGATTTTTAAAACACGTAAAAGATGCGCAGAAAAAAGATTCTGCAGTGAACATCAGCAGTTTTCTTGAATCTCTGCTTGACGCTGGATATGTGTGACTAGTACCAGATATTATCAGTAAGACAATCAAGGTATGCATACAAGTTTGTCCGTATTATGGACTAGTTTGTACCTCATAATTATAACTAATCGCATTAAATCTTTTTTATGGAGCAAAGGCTAACATGTGCAAATCATTCAGGCGAGGAAATAATTCTTGATCAAATAGGATGGAATAATTTTATCTGTCCAAAATGTGGCAGTGACTATTCTGTTGGAAGAAAAGTCGTATTGCTAGATCCAAAACAGGTCCAAAAATCCCACAGGCCGGTAACAAATTGATTATACAACCACGTGACTAGTATGAAGGTAAATTTGGTGTTTTATGTCTGTATTTGTGCCTAGAATCGGTCTGGTTAGTTTTTTTGACCCTGTAAATCATTGGATTTGCCTTCTGCAATTGCACACTCGTGGCACAATCTTGGTTTTAAGACTGCCAACTCCTTGTGCTTTTTGCAGCGTTTGCATACCTCTTTCAATGTAAATATACATACAGCATGATCAACTAAAAGATTTTGCATTCTTGGTTGGTACAATCAAGAGTATGCTGGTTTTATTTTTTGTATGCGAGAAAAATTTATCTCATATGTCATAAGAGATTGGATTTACTAACCTACTGAAATTTTCCAAGACTTTATTAAAATTCTAATTGGATAACAAATGTACAAGTTTTCTTTTTTACTTGGTAAAGTCATGATGGATACATTAAAAATATTTTGGCATATTGGTATGGTATCATGATTATACCATGAATCTTTTATGATATAATTTTTTTATGCATCGATGTTGACTGGAAAAACATTATGAAATTATTGTTCTTGCGTGGATGCCATATTGGGAGTCAAAATAAAATGTAGTTTCTTGATTGTATAAAAAAACTGGAAAGTTTTGGACTATCCAAATTTCTTTCCGCACATATCACATTGCCAATGATGGTCTGGTGTGACAGTCCACTTGTGCTCATGATGCACTTGCTGTGTCATGGTTATCTCTATTTGTGCAATCAATTATTTAACCCGTACTTACATTTATGTCGGGTTTATGGACAAATCTGTCAGTATTGTGGACGCATGTATCAGGATCTTCTATATGGCGGCGTACCGCACATGACTCATGTCCAATAAATTTAGCAGTGTTATGGAAACAAGTTCAACAACCATCAACATTATCAAAAGCAAAAAAATCGAACCTGACTTTGAGCCCAGCATGAAAACTCTAATTCGTATCATGGAACTGATAGCAAATAATGCATCTGAAGGAAAGACATGCTTGGCACGTGATGCAAACCTAAACTATGCAAGACTTGCAAAACATATAGTATGGCTTGAGAAAAAGGGCCTGGTCGAATCAGTAGTCGATGATCAAAAAATCAATGTCGTTTTGACACAAAAAGGCCGAACGTTTGGTACTATGCTTATAAACTAGCCCAAATTTGTTCAAGCTGCAGTTTTATAGATACACTGAAAAAATTCCTGGTAAATTTTGCTGTGATGTTATATAATGATTTTTCATGGATGTTATACTTTCCAAAAGATGATATTTTATTTCCAGCCTCATTTATTGATCTCGTAAAAAACACACATTGAAGTAAATGAAATTTTACTTTAATTAAAATTATAAATAAAATTTTCTGAAAAATTAAAAATTTGATGATGATAAAAAATATGACATTGAAAATAATTGTAATTTAATTTTTATCTTACACAAAGTTATTTTTAATTCTTATAAATTTTAATGTGAATGATTATTGGAGGAAAAATATTTTCTTACTTGTACAATTGTTAATATCAACATGAAATATCTTCTAAAAAAATGAAACTTATCTTCTCATTTGTACAAGTAATTGACAGACAAACTGGTCCATAATACTAACAGACCCGTCTATAATGATAACAAACTAGTACATGAACCGTACGCAAATGTAAGCGCGGGTTAATAGCATTAACAATGACATACTATCAATGAATAAAACTAACATTGCAAGTTATTTTATAATATCGATACTGGTACTTTCATCTTCAAGTCTTATACCAAATAATGCTTTTGCAGCATCACAAATTGATTTGGGAACAACTAACACTTTTGGTGTACTCTCTAATACCTATACTGATACTTCATCATCTACTATTACAGGAGACCTTGGATACACTACCCTAACAGGAACTCCTGTTGTTTCTGGTCATACTAGAATCAGTACTGATGCTCAATATACACAAGCAGGAACTGACCTGAACACCGCAATATCTCAAGCAAACGGTTTAGGATGTACTGTCACTCCTGGTTCTCCATCTGATCTATCATCAGCAGTACCTAGTGGAATATACGCACCTGGAGTTTATTGTATCTCTGGTGCTACTACCACCGGTGCTGGAATCACATTAACAGGCAACGGAGATCACATCTTTAGAATTGCCGGTTCACTTAATTCAGTTGCTAGCACATTTATCCATCTAACCGGTGGAGCACTTGCTGATACTGTATACTGGGTACCAACTGGTGCTACCACACTTGGAGCAACAAGTAATTTCACAGGAAATATACTTACAGTGTCAGATGTTACAATAGGCACTACCGTAACTATGACAGGTAGAGTCTTGGCATTTGGACACACAGTTACTACAACTTTTGATACCATTACAGTTCCAAGTAGTGTAGCTACACCAATAATCGATATAGCATCACCAACATCAGGCCAAGTAGGACAATCAGTGGCAGTCGACTTTAACAATTTACTTGCAAATCATGCTTATACAATCCAGTTCGGATCAACAACAGCTAGCGGTCCATTTGCATCCGGTACTACCAACAGCACTGGTGGTGCAGCAGGATCAGTCACAGTTCCAATAGGCATTACACTAGGTTCACAACCACTAACAGCAACTGACGGAACAAGCTCACCATCTACACCATTTACAGTTACAGCACCTGCACCAATAATCGATGTAGCATCACCAACATCAGGCCAAGTAGGCCAATCAGTGGCAGTCAACTTTAACAATTTAATTGCAAATCATGCTTATACAATCCAGTTCGGATCAACAACAGCTAGCAGTGGATTTGCATCCGGTACTACCAACAGCTCTGGTGGTGCAGCAGGATCAGTCACAGTGCCAATAGGCATTACAATAGGCTCACAACCACTAACAGCAACTGACGGAACAAACTCACCATCTACACCATTTACAGTTAATGCATTAACAATTAGCTTGGGAACTGCCAGCAGTTACACCGTTCTATCAGGCTCTGTCATAACTAACGGGGTAACAGGTCAACCAACCACCGGCGATACTGGACATATCTCAACACTATCACATTCATTCACATATACTGGATTGCCACTCGGCTCTGATCATTTTGGAATCGGACCTCTTGGAGATACTGCAACACTTGGTACTCCACTTGGAGATGAACATGCAGCACTTGGTGTCATTGGATTGTATACAGGATCATCTGGTAATAACACTGGTCTAGCATGTGACTTTACATTTGCACCTGGAGCAATTGACTTGGCTATTGATACAACACACGGCCACATCGGTCGATACTTACCTGGAGTCTATTGTATCAAAGGAGCAGCAAGTATTGGAACAGCGGGAATCAACCTCAATGCAAGTGGAACATATGTATTCAAAATTGACGGTGCACTAACTTCTGTAGATGGTTCACATGTCACACTATCTGGTGGGGCACTAGCAAGCAATGTATTTTGGGCATCAACCGGTGCTGCATCACTTGGAGCAAACACATCTTTCCAGGGAACTATATTGTCCGGTCCTGCAGCAATCACATTAGGTGCAAATTCCAATCTTGATCAAGGCAGACTCATATCTGAATCTGCAATTACAATAAAAGGCGGTACTCATAACATTACAGTCCCAGGCGGAGTAACACTATCTAGCATAGCAATAACACATGCTGCAAACCAACTTTCTTACACTGTCGGTGATCCATTGGATATTACTGGCCTACAAGTTACTGGAACATTTAGTGATACTTCTACTCACGTTGTAACACCAACTAATGTAACAGGCTTTAACAGCGCATCTCCTGTATTTGGTGAAGTCTTGACTGTACATGTGGGAGCAAGCACTGCAACTTATACAATTAATGTGTTTGATGCATCATCAACAATTAGCCTTGGAACTGCTAGCAATTACACAATACTCTCAGGCTCTGACATAACTAACGGGGTAACAGGTCAACCAATCACCGGAAATACTGGACACATCTCAACACTAACCCATCCCTTCACATATGTTGGATTGCCACTCGGCTCTGATCATTTTGGAATCGGACCTCTTGGAGATACTGCAACACTTGGTACTCCACTTGGAGATGAACATGCAGCACTTGGTGTCATTGGAACATACATTGGTACAACTGATGTAGGTTTAGCATGTGATACCATCTTGCCATCTGGAGTTGACTTGGCTACTGATACAACACACGGCCACATCGGCCAATACGCACCTGGCGTCTATTGTATTCCTGGAGCAGCAAGTATTGGAACCGCAGGAATCAACCTCAACGCAAGTGGAACATATGTATTCAAAATTAACGGTGCACTAACTTCTGCAACCGGTTCACGTGTCACACTATCTGGTGGGGCACTAGCAAGCAATGTATTTTGGGCATCAACCGGTGCTGCATCACTTGGAGCAAACACATCTTTCCAAGGAACTATATTGACTGGCTCTGCAGCAATCACATTAGGCGCTAACAGTACTCTTAACCATGGCAGACTCATATCTGAATCTGAAATTACAATAGAAGGCGGTACTCATATCATTACAGTCCCAGGTGGAGTAGCGCTATCTAGCATAACAATCACACACCCAGCAAACAAACTTTCTTACAATGCCGGTGACCTATTGGATATCACTGGCTTGCAAGTTACTGGAACATTCAGTGATGTATCTACCAGTGTTGTAACACCAACCAATGTTACAGGCTTTGACAGTTCACATGCTGCAGTTAATCAAATCTTGACGGTACATGTGGGAGCAAGCACAACAACTTATACAATTACTGTAGCTGGTGCACCATCTACAATTAACCTGGGAACTGCCAGCAGTTACGCCATACTATCTGGTAATTCTGCCGGAGTCATAACCAACGGTGCAAATCCACAAGCTATTGCCAGCGGCAATGTAGGAGATACTGGAGGAACAACACCTGCTAATTCGTTTACATTTGCACTTGGCTTTAGTGAAGTTACCAGTCCAATAATACTTGGAACTACAACAACTCTTGGTACTCCAATCGGTGATGCACATGCAGCACTTGGTGTCATAGGATCATACATCGGTACAACCAATATCGGTCTAGCCTGTACATATACTCACCAAGGCACAATTGATTTAGCTACTGATATAACACACGGACATGTTGGCCAATGGGCACCTGGAGTCTACTGTATCAATGGCGCAATTACTGACGCTACTCCTGGAGCTACAGTCAATTTGAACGGTACAGGACTCTATGTATTCAAGAGTACAGGTCAACTAACTACCGTAGCTAATGACTTTATCAATTTCACTGGTGCAGTTGGAGGCAGCAATGCTAATGCTGGCAACGTGTTCTTTGCACCAATTGGTGGAGCATCATTAGGTGCAAATAACCAATTCTCTGGAACAATATTGGCAGGCTCATCTTCAATCATATTGGGTGCAGACATGAACGCAACAAACGCCCGATTTGTATCTGAATCTGCAATTACAGTAGGTGGAGGCGCTAACATATTCTCAAGCCCAATAGTCCCTGATACCACAAGTCCAACAATCTCTATTTCATTACCACCGGATGGTACAGTAGTGAATCAAAACCACTTTGCAATATCTGGTACAGCATCTGATGATACATCAGTTGACCATGTTACAGTAACTGTGGATGGAACACCAGTAACAGTTGCAGGTACTACTATCTGGAGTACTGACTCTGGAGCACAAGTAAACGGAACATACACAATAGTTGCAACCGCATTTGATGCTGCAGGAAATTCTGCCAGCAAGACAGTTCATGTAACCGTGAATACCATTCCACTTAACAGCCCTAGCACATCTATTGTATCAGCAACAAGTGCAGGATCAATAGCCAGTGTAACCGACGCGGGACACTTTACAAGCTTTACACCAGTAAGTGAATCAAGTCTATCTACAACTGGCAAGCCAGCAGGAGAGACATTCCCGTTTGGCTTCTTATCATTTAATATATCTGGCTTGACACCGGGACAGACCATTCATGTTACCCAGACCTACCCAATACCCATTCCTGCAAATGCAAAATACTGGAAAGTAGAGGGCGGAGTATGGACCGATGCAACATCTTTGATTAGCATCAGCGGAAATACTCTCACACTAACAATAACTGATGGTGGATTTGGCGACGCTGACGGCTTGGCAAACGGACAGATCACTGATCCAAGTGGACTAGGTGTATTGCCACCAGTAACCTTGGGAACAGCTAGCACTTTCGGTGTTCTAGCCAGTACCTATACTAATACGGTAGCAGGAGTCATCATCAATGGTGATCTTGGATACACTACAGGCCCTGCAGTATCGCCTATCATCTTTGGCACTCTTTACGTAGCTCCTAATACAGTATATTCACAAGCAGGAACAGATCAGGGTTCTGCATTGGTTGCACTAAACGCATTACCATGTGATGTCACATTTGGTGGAATAACTAACCTAAGTCTATTACCACAACCTCTAGTACCTGGAGTCTATTGTGTTACAAGTGCCATGTCTGTAGGAACTGGCGGAATCACCCTTGACGGTGCTGGCACATACGTCTTCAGATCTGCCGGTGCACTAGACACAGCAGTTAATTCACATGTCATGCTAACAGGCGGAGCCACTGCTTTCAATGTGTTCTGGACACCAGGCGCAGCAACAACACTTGGCGCAAACAGTGTCTTTGTAGGAACTGATATTGATGATTCAGGTATTACAATAGGAAGTACCGTAACCATGACAGGTAGAGCATTGGCATTTGGAGGAACAGTTACTTCGGATACTGATACCGTTACAGTACCAACTGCACCACTTGCACCACTACAATTCAATATGCCAAGTGGCAGCAACTCACCATCTGAATCTCGTCCATCACTTGGTGGAGTTTTACTCCAAACATTCGATGACGGACTTAGAATCAACGGACATGTATTTGATATTTCAAAATTCAACAACCCAGTACCACAACAGGTATTGCCACTTGACAAGCCAGTAACGATTACAATCAAGCAAACAATGACAAGAGGTTCACAAACATGGCAGCATGCAATGCTCTTCATGAACTTTAATGGAAAAGATACAACCACCGGAAATGCAGACACTTGGATAAGCATTGATAAAAATGATGGAGTCCAAGTCCATGATCCTAATGGATTTGTAACAAACGTAGCAATAAACAACGAGTTTGCAGCATACGGCATGAACACGACATTTACTTTCACACCAGTAAAACAAATGTCTGACAGCAACATGATAATCAGAGTTTGGGATAATAGACTAAGCCAGACTGATGCAAATGTTAACGGTGCTCTAGTGTTTGGCACTGCACCAGTGATAGCCGCACCAATGGTAAAACCAGACTGGATCCAAGTATTTACAAGTGTAACAGATGCAGACAATGTAATAGAGAATGCAGGATTTGTAAAGCCGGTTCTATTCTCACACATTGCTACAACAAGCCAGGTGTGGGCTCAGCCAAATACTGGTCACATACTATGGTTCTATGACACTAAGGATCTACAAGTTGCACGAGTCATCTATGATGCAAGTGGTAATGTTGTAGGCGAGACAGTAGAACCGTTGATAAATTCAACAAACACAATCATGGGCAAGGATACATCCTATGCTGGAAATCATTTGAGCAGAGAAAACTCTGATGCGATGGCCAAAGCCCTAGCACAACAAGAATCAAATGCACAACAAACAATTGATACACTTGGATACCGATAGATATTCTCAACCTGAGAAATCACATCCACTCTTTTCTATTTGAATTTGAAATGAAATTGTTATTGGTGGTATAATTATATTTTCTACAAATCACTTGATGAGCTGTCCATTATCTAGCAACTCTTGTGTTCTTGAAAGAAATAGTTTATCACTGATTGTTCCATTAACCCAACCCTCTGCTATGTGATTTTTAAAATTATCAACAAACTGGTATCTCAGTGAATGGGTGGAATCCAATCCATCTTCAAAGACTGCATCTTTGGATTGTATCAAACCGGTTACAGCCATGTCACGTAACAAAACCGAATCCACCACGTATAACCCTCTGTTGGTACTACAACAATCCACCGCATCATTTTTTATCCACAATGGAATTGCAGAACTGAATACTTGGTTTGTTCCATGAAATCCATCAAGCCCATAAATCCTCTTTACCTCATTTACGTCAATGGGATTTATGCTGTAAAAGTTAGTAGATGTAATGTATGGGTTCATGATTGATGGGGAATCTTCTGCACCCACCTTGATCCTTTGTCGTTCATCTGGTGTAACGTTATAATGCCCTAATCCCATTGCGTGACCGATCTCGTGCCTTACTGCATTGCCTAATTCCGCTTGACTCATGTCTGAAAAAAATATCTTGATGTAGGCCTTGTTTGTGTTGTAATCAAAAGTAGTTACACCGCCCTTGTATAGACCATAATGTGCTGCATCTTCTGAATATGATGTGATGTATCTCATTATTACATCACAGTTAGAATAAGACTTGGAGTCGTGTTGTTCTGAAATAGGTATTATTTTGTGTGTCAAAATCCAAACCGGATGTTTTCCTAAACCTTCATTTAATTTTTGGCTCCAGTCAATTACTGAATACTCTCCTTCATTTAGCAAAGTTTGTTTTGTTATGGTATCTGATTTAGAAGGGGTTGGCTCAAAAGAGCATATCAAAGGATTGTGTGACAATCTCCAGTTTACTTGCTCAAAACCATTTGTTGCATATGCGCTATTGCCGACAAGAATTGAAAAAATAGATACAAAAAAAATACCAGCCAAAAACAGTTTCATCTATGAGATCTTGACCTGACTTTTCACACAAGTGACAAGTCTGTACGTGATACTGACAGATTTGTCCATAACACTGACAAGTTCGTACATAACACTGACAAATCAGTACATGATACTGATAAACGTGTCTGTGAACCGTACACAAATGTAAGCGCGGCTTAATAGCAAAAATATCGTCAATGAACTATCGATGACTCGAATTAACATCAAGAATTATTTTGTTATGTCAATACTGATACTTTCAGCTTCAAGCATTGCACAAAGCAATGTCTTTGGAGACCGCACTGGCAATTTTGGAATTCTTGCTAGTACATATACAAACACATCACCTGGAACTTCAATTGCTGGAGACCTTGGATACACTTCAGGACCTCAAGTAGTGCCTTCAATTTCTGGCAGTACTCACGTAGCAGACTCTGTATATTCACAAGCAGGAATTGCACAAAACGCCGCAATATCTTCTGCAAACTCCCAAGTCTGTACAACTAACCTTGGCACCACAGTTGACCTATCCTTGGTACAAGGTGGAGTATACACACCAGGTGTCTACTGTACAACCGGTGCTGCATCAATTGGCACAGGCGGAATCACCCTCTCAGGCAATGGCGTTTATATTTTCAAGATTGGCGGCGCACTAACAACTGTGGCAAACTCTGCTGTTCGTCTTGATGGCGCACAGGCATCAGATGTATCCTGGGTACCAACCCAAGCAACAACACTTGGCGCAAACACCCAGTTTGCAGGAATCATACTTGATTCATCAGGTGTCACAATGAGCAGCAATGTAATGATGACAGGCAGAGTTCTAGCATTTGGCGGAACTGTTTCCACTAGTGCTGATACAATCACCGTTCCATCAAGTGCAATGGCAGATGCAGTATCTGGAAATTTCCAGTGCACTGTAACATTCCCAACTGGAACAATTGATCTAGGATCAAATGTACAATATCCCGACAAGACCTATCCCCCAGGAGTCTACTGCATTGACGGCGCAGCAAACATTGGTTCGGGTCCAATCACACTTTCAGGTAGTGGCGTACACATCTTCAAGATTAGCGGCGCACTAAACCAAGCAGTAAACACTGATGTTATACTATCTAACGGCGCATTATCTTCTGGAGTAATCTGGGTACCAGCAGGCCCAACAACAATTGGTGCAAATAGTCACCTAATTGGAACTGTAAACGGCGCACCAATCACAATCGGTGCAAATTCTGATATCAACGGCATTGGTCCGGCAAAGACTATGGCAGATGCAGTATCTGGCAACTTCCAGTGCACTGTAACATTCCCAACTGGAACAATTGATCTAGGAT
>JANWLA010000005.1 GCA_025451075.1 Nitrosotalea sp.
AAACCCATGTTGAGAACGACAAAGGCTAAAGCTGCAGCAACGATTACGAATGCTATCATAACTATTGCAGACTCTATACCGATGACTCCTCTACGAGTCTTTCTACTTCTTATTGTAGAATTCATTACCAGTGATACCCACTGTGTTGTATTATCATTCTGTATGAGAATATTAAACAAACATGGATTAACGAATGAGAGTACATTTTCAAAATAAACACACAGAGTCTTTTGACCTCGTTTTGTATAATATGTAATGCAGACTCATACTATACATGAAAACGGTTTCGTGTCCTAAGGATAAAACCTTAGACATGAACCGAATAGTGTATGTACTATTTTTTATATTTTCAAAGTTTTTACCAGAAGTTATGAGTCCTGTAAGACGCGACAAAACAATTATGACGCGTTCAAAGGGATTCTGGGTACCAATGTGGTATTATTTTTAACCCATTTTGTACATAAAATTCTAAAATATCACAGTTGTATAAAAAATTGGAAAGGTTTCAATCATCCAAATGTCTTTCCACACGTATCACATTGCCAGTGGTGGTCTGATGTGACAGTCCACTTGTGTTCATGATGTATTTGTTGAGTCACGCCATTGTTATTTATGAAATCAATTATAAGCGACGCTTACATTTGCGTAAAGATCACATACAAATTTGTCGAGATCACTGATTTTTCTGTAAGACCCGCTGAGAGAATTATTTGGCCTAATTCTCCAGGGTATAATAAAAAAATAAAAATCCGACGGCACATCATGTCACATGTACGGGAGTTATGTTGTAGTTATTTTTCCTCTTTCTTGCGTTTTTTCATTAGTTCGTCAAATTTTTTCTGAATAAATTCTTTAGAATGTTTAGTTTTTTTCATGAACGATTTAACATGACAAACATGCATTTTATGTTGTTAGATTAACGAATCTAGACTCAATATGTCTAGTTCACAGATTAAATGCTCATTTCAGGAACATAATAAAAAACATCAATGCCTCAGTTTTGGATTTATGATGCCATCCATTGCTTGGCCCATGAACACAAAGGCAAGTCCCGTTATTGCGATCATTATTCCAGGAGGCAGTATCCACCACCACATCCCCCGTGCTGCGGCACTATAGGAACTAGCATCATGAAGTATCTGACCCCATGTCGGAAAAGTGGGATCGCCAAGACCAAGAAAACTCAGGCCAGCCTCAGTAGTGATTGCAGCTGGAACTGAGATTGCTATGCTTGCAAACGCATATGGAAGAAGTTGTGGCAAAATATGCTTGAAGATTATTTTATAGTCTTTTTGTCCCATCAGTTTTGAGGCCTCTACATACTGGAGCGTCTTTATCTGTAGTGCCATGCTTCTAGAGACCTTGGCTATTCCCACCCAGCCAAAGATTACTAGAAACCCCACCATCAAAAATATACTATTTCCAATTGTCACTGCCAAAATTATCAAGAGTGGTAGTGCAGGCATTGCGTATATGATATCATTGAATCTCATAAGCACCTCATCTGTTGCCCTGCCCTTGTATCCGGCATACACCCCATAGAGCAGTCCAAGTATTACAGAGCCAATGGATACGGTAATTCCAATAAAGAGTGCAAGCGGTGTTCCCCAGAGTAATCCAACGGACAGGTCACGCCTCAGCTCATCCGTTCCCATGATTCCATAGACTTTGCCTCCCAGGATAAGATTTGATTTTACAAGGGTTGGTTTTTCGGATACATCATACAAGTGTACCCGAAATACGTACAGGCCCTTTAGGACTTGGTTCTTGTCAAGTTCTGAGAAAATAATTTTCTCAGAAGAGACTCCATCAAGTGGAAAAGCATACTTGTTTTTAGCACTTGCAATATTTTTTGCAATCACATCCTGTGTTGAAAATATCATGCTGCCATATGTTGCAGTATAGTTTACAAAAGGCAGAGATGTGGAAACAAGTTGCATCTTGATACCATCAGGCCTTGTGACAGATATCTGTAACAGAGGTGAGCCACTATATTTTGCAGTATATTGATAGATAAAATCACTTGGAAACCCATCATACTGGTAATTTACTGCAAACGAGTTTGTCAGAAAATAAACTGGGCCAATTTGCTGTGATGTGCTTGCTGGTTTTAGAATCAAGTGCTCTGGAATTTTTTCAGACTGGAAATAGTTTACCCATGCAGGCTGGGCAGACTTGGGATACAACAACCAGCTTGTGGGATCGTTCCAAGTCTTGAAGCTCTCAAGCGGTATTGTTACAAACGCAACAGCAGACATGAAAAAAAGAACCGCAAGTATTACAATTCCGGTAATACCTATTTTGCTGTGGGAGAATTCTTTCCATACTACCTTTGGTGAAAAACTCATTCTCTTCGCACCCTAGGATCAAAGTATCCATACAAGACATCAGCGACAAAGACACTGACAAGAAAGAATGCAGTTAGCACATATGTTGCCCCAATTATTACAGGCAGATCCAAGACACTGATTGCCTCAAAGTATAGCCTTCCCATCCCTGGCCAGTCAAACACGGCTTCGGTAATTATTGCGCCCCCAAGGGAGCCAGAGAGGCTTAGTGCAAGAATTGTAACTATCGGCGGTGCCGCATTTTTGAGCGCATGTGAGTACAGGATGCGTTTTTCATCAATTCCTGCGGCCCTTTTTGCCATGATAAAGTCCTCTTGGAGTACACCTACCAAGAAATTTC
Source organism: Nitrosotalea sp. (assembly GCA_025451075.1). Lineage (GTDB taxonomy): Archaea > Thermoproteota > Nitrososphaeria > Nitrososphaerales > Nitrosopumilaceae > Nitrosotalea. The sequence goes on from JANWLA010000005.1 coordinate 2,689, forward strand.
TCACCAAGTATGCCCATGAGCCAAACCCAATGATTACAAGTGTTATCAGTGGAAGTGCCATGTGATACAAAAGAGATCCCCAGTATCCAGGGTCTGTCACGGAAAGATCAGGCGTTGCCCTTGCCGGAAATATTGGATACAAAAATGCAAAAACAAAGATCATCAGAACACCAATCCACCACACAGGAAAGCTGCTCGATATTATTGCAAATCCAGATGTTATCTTGTCAATCTTTGAGTTTACCTTGCTTGCTGCAACTGTTCCCAAAAATATTCCAAGTACTGATACAATTGCAGTGGCTGTTGTAAAAAGAAGTATTGTCCTTGGAAGTTTTTCAAGTATTATATCCCGGACATCAGACGAGCCACTGTCGCTTGTGAGAAACTTGGCGTGTCCAAAGTCTAGTGTCAATATTTTGTACATGGACAATCCAATTCTTTGCGGAGAGTACCATGGCTGGTCAAGGCCAAGTGCTGTTATTCTTTGTTTTATTTCGTTTGAGATATACGAATCAAGCTGCGCTGTTGTCTTAAAACTTGAAAGTAGGCTCTTGTTGTTTGTTACCTGCTGCCGTATCTCTTGCGCAGCACTCTGCTTTGATATAGAATCCATGTTAGAGCCCACAAGAATTATCGTAACAAGAAGCGTTGCCATCAGCACGCCAAACATTGTGATGGCGCGCTTGGCAAGGAATTTCTTAAACCCCATTTATTTTTCTCCTCTTTTTTGAAACAAATACAATCACTACAATGACCGCACCTGCAAATACCAGCCCTGCAACAAGATACCCATAATTTGTCTCAAGTGGAACAATACTTCCAACCATGCCATCCTCAGGAACCTGGATTTGTCCACGGGTCACAAGAAAACTAGAGTGGTACATGTCAGGCTTGTATGCAGCATCTGATACCACAAACATCTGCATGTCATTAGAGCCAAGATCAAGACTCATTGTCTTTTCAGGCAAGAGCGTTATTTTCATGGAACCATTCTCCGAGACCTGCTTGCCACTGTCAATTATCTTTCCTTGCTGATTTGTAAAATAATAGTATACAGTAGAGTTTGGAGTCACAACCACTGGAATGTCAAGCCTTGAGCCAGATTGTACGCTTGTTGGCACCTGTACGCTCTCTATCCGTGGCATGCTTACCTCTTCGAACTTTTTCCAATATCCAGCCCCAAATGGATATGTTGCATCATCAAACGCCCTGATTGTTATCTTTCTTGCATCAGGGGAGTAGCTGTCAAGATAGTATGGCCCATTGCTTACCACTGCGTGCCCATGCTCTGCAATCCATGATGCTGATGCATTGTACCGCAAATCAAAATATTTGGAATTATTGACAGATGCAAGTGCAGGAGGAATTGATTTTTCACTTTCAAAGTCTTCAAGATTTGCCTGGATTATTTTTGCATCATTCGGTATAATCAATGACATCCAGTCAATATTTTTGCTTACTGCGTCTGATCTTGAAAATGCGAGCTTGCCATCAGTTACTGCTTTTTCCATCGCATACAACATCTCCCATGGCATTGCAGGCCAGACCTGCGCCGAGTCTGCAATCTCGCCAGAATCAAAGTGCCAGTAATTTTGGTAGACCTCTATTGTATCATTTCCAATAACTCGCACCCCGACAAGTGTCTTTGCAGCTTGGTTTGCCTTGGGAGAATATTCAGAATCAAATGTCATGGTGCCATTTGTCGAGTTTGTCCCCCACTGGTACATGAAATAAATTCCATACAGTACATCATTCATGTCCATTGGCATCTTGTTGTGCCAGTTTCCAAACTTGAGATGAAATGTTACCTCACTTGTTGCCTTGACCCCACCTCCCACCTGAACCCACTTTTGTTTTGTAGTATCCCAGCGTATTGCATCAGAAGGAACGTCAAGCTTGTCAAGTGGCCCTTTTGCATTGACTTGCCAGTCAGACCGTACCGGAATTGTATATCCAGTATATGGATTCTTGAAGCTTCCAGGGTCACTTATTGCACCCCAAATTTGCTGGCTTGATGAATCTACAAATCCAGCTATTGGGTTCCATGCTCCTTGATAGATATTTTTCACACCAATTGTCAGCGTGTTAGAATCTGATCTTGCATTGATTGGTGTGAACCTGCTTGTCACACCCGCACCAAAATCGTTGATTATCCCATCAACTTTTTTGTTTGCAATAAACTGGTCAGTCTTGCATGCAAGAAATATCCTAACAGAGTCATTTATCCCCCTGTCAACTGCCTGGTTTATCAGACTGGCGCGCTGCTCAGGTGATGTAAAATTTCCAAAAAATATTGCCTTTGACAAGGAATCAGCTTCTGGGTCCTGAAAATTCCAGTATTCAGGATTGTTAAATCCAGGCATGTTAGAGTACCACGGAGAGTACATCTGGGCGGTTATCACAGAGTCATATCGAACAAATCCACCTATTGTCCACCCTTCGGTATAGATACTCCATTTTAGGTCAGACGGATTAGAACCATATACAGTTGAAAACGCCTTGGTCAGGTCACCATAGTCTTTTTTTACCACAAATCCCATTGACTGCAACTGTGATGCAAGAATTTCTCCAATTGATGTCCTTACAGGATCATCGTTTCGGATAAAAATTGTAATTGTTATTGGCTTTGATTTGTAGTACCAAGTGGTTCCAGTCTTTTGTGCGCCTGCCTTTTCCAGCGCATCAGATATGATTTTTTCTGCAAGTGCGGGATTGTGTTTGAAATTAAATGACTGGAGTTCTCCAAGTATCAAAAGATAATCAGGGTCGTATGGCTTGTATGCAGATATCATTGGGGTGCCATATCCATTTAGGATCTCATCGACTATGAGATCTCTATCTACTAGATAATTTAGTGCAAACCTGACTTGCTGTATTGAAAAAGGGTTAAACTCTTCAGAGACTGCAGGATTTAGCAAAAGGCTGTAGCTTGTCCCAGAAGACTGGAATATTTTCAGGCTCTGCTTTGACTGGTCATCAAGCCTATCAATTGGAATTGCAGAATAGTAAATGTCAAGGTGGCCATTTTTTACCTCCTCTACTGCAGTGTTGTCATCAGAGTATTGTATAAATTCCACCTTGTCAAAATTTGTCCCCTTTTCTCCACATACAATTGCAGGTCCTAAAACAAAAAGTGCTAGCAGCAGAACTAGCATTAATTTCATGATATGTTTTTCAATGAACTGTATTTAACCGTGGTCCAAGAAATTTGCCATGGCATAAATTTACACAAAAGTTTTCCAAGGTTGATACAATTTAGCTGCATAGTATTTTATAAAAGAAATATAAAATATACATAATGAATCGTGCATCCCTTGTAAAAGGAATACCCGGAATAATTCCAGGCGGACTGTCAGTCAAGGACTTTGGCATGGCAACAAACACTAGCGAAGAGATGGCAAAAATGATACTTGACAACTTTATGCAAAATGGAATTGGAAGATATGAAGAAGGTCAGGTCCAGTTTGCAGATGCAGACAGGCTAAAGACAAGCATTCTTGCAATCAGCATGGGTGCACCAATTGACGAGATCTCTCGCCTGCTAGACTGGCAAGATTTTGAGTCGCTTGCAGCAGAGGTGCTTGAGAAGAGAGATTTTGATACTACAAAAAATGTAATTCTGAGAAACCCAAGGATGCAGATTGACGTTATTGGCATCAAGTCAGATATTGCCATACTAATTGACTGCAAGCACTGGAACAATATGACCCAGTCAGCACTCCAAGAAGCAGTACGAAAACAGGTTATCAGGACCAAGCAATTTGTATCAAAGCACAAAGTCAGAGGGGCAATTCCTGCAATTGTCACACTTTACCAACACAGTGTCCAGTTTATTGATAAAGTACCAATAATTCCAATCCACCAGCTTGATTCGTTCTGCGATGAGTTTTACGGAAACCTAGAAGAGATTCAGAGCTAGAACATTGTATAGATGAAAAATCCCGTAGTTATCAAGAGAGATGCCTGCGTTATCCTCATTGCATTGTCAAGCGATTTTGAATAAAGCTCAAGCTGGTTTCCACCCATGACCTTGACATTTGTTTCACTCTCCAGTAGCTCGTATGATGTAGGAGATGCAGACTGCTCTGCTTTTTTGGCAAGATCAGAAAACCATGATGTGACATCAGGTGCCTTGGACAAGCTTCCAAACTCAAAGTATCCATGCTTGTTTTTAGCTGTGCGTGCCTTGTAATGTGTATCAGATGTGCATATTTCAAGAAAGTTGTACCCAATCTTTGAAAAGTGGCTTGCAATTTCTTCACGTAATCCGTTTAACATGTTATTTGCATCAGCCCACGCAAGAAAGAATTTTTCGTCTCCAATCTTAAAGCACATGATTGCAACTTTTCCAGGTCCCAAGTCATCTGCTTGGAAATTCAGGTTCTCAGAGTTTGCATAGCCAACTTCTAGGGGCAGCGTCTCTTTTGTAATCAATGTATCAAGAGTAGATTTTGCAGCATTTAGTAGATCGTCTGCATCAAGTTTTTCAATTTCTTTTCCCATTGCATTATGGCTGTCAACAATTAGCACCCGCTCATATCCACGATTCTTGCCGTACTGCTCAAGGTCTGATTTGATATAATATGGAATGTCTTCCATCCCATGTGGGGATAGCGATAAAATCAATACGGCTGTCTTATCAAAGAGAAGTCCAGTTGTTCGTGCCTTGTTCACCTGGATTGTCACAGGTTTTGTACTCTTTGATCCTTGCTGAATTGTTGAATTTTTCTGCAGACTGGTGATGTACAAATCAACTTGTGATTTTGATGGTAAGTTAAGTGAATGATCAGAGATGCTGTGCATGACCATTGCAGACGAATCAAGATTTTTGTAAATAAGATATGGAATGTTGCTTCCACCTATTGGATGAAATGGTCCAGGGTGGAGGTCTGGTATGACAAGCCTGCAGTCCTGGTTATTTGTCTTGAATAAAATTTGAAATGTTGATACCTTTGATGGCTCGGAGCGTTTCTCCATCAAGGATTCCATTGGTACAGGATCATCATTTGTCCATGCCGCAAGATATGCTTGCAAAAATGCATGTGTGCTGGATAACTTGCCGCTTCCTGCAATTCTGTCACTTAGCAAAGTCCAGATACTTCCAAGAACACAGAATATAATTCCGTATTCAATTGCCCGAGGATCAGACAGCATTGGGATCCACATTTTAGTTGGAACAAATGCAAGAAAGACCGCAAGTGGTTGAAGCAGACAGACTATCCATGCAGTCTTGAGCTTGGCTCCAAGTACTGATGTGAATATGGCTATACGAAAACTTGCAAACAAGAGCATTCCTTCAGTAATGTAAACTGGAAGCAGTACAGGTTTTGAAAAGACATAGCTAGAAAGGATGCCACATAAAATAGTTACAAGCCACAGCAGGGTCCCAAATGCTGACATGTGTATCGATTTTGAATATTCAGTCTTGAGAATTTTCGGGTCAAGCAGTTGTGTTACCGCAAGCACTCCAACTGTAATTGGAATTACATACATTAGTTGGTCAGTTGACTTGAAGTAATCAATATACGATACTGCAACTATCACACATGCGACTGCAAGAGAGATTACAAGGGACACATAGTGTGATGTAGGAGTAAATGTTGTTAGAGTATACCGCTTGTGAATACGGGATACATCATTGGAACTTTCCGTCATGGCGAGAAGAAGAACTTGAGAATCCACGAAATTCCAATCAAAGATGCAGGTATTGCTACCACTATCTCTGGTTTTAACTTGTATCCCTTTGTCTCATCCTCAAAGAATCTTAGCAGTCCTGCGCTTGATGCCGGCAGTGGTGCAGATTTTTTGCTGCTCATAATGTTTCTGCTTCTAGGATCTTTAAATAAATACCTTTTTGTGCCTAGAGAGCCCCGAGTTTCTCTTTAATTGCAATTATCCCATTCATGGTCTGCAAGATCTGTTTTTGTTTCTCAAAGTCTTTTTCTGCCTGGAGCTCAACTGTTAGATCCCTTAATTTTTGATCCAAGTTGTCAATTGCAGTGCCACCGGGTTTTTCAGTTTTTGTCAAAATTGATTCAACTTTTTCTTCTTTTGCCTCTCTACCACAGCTGACACACAGTGCACTGCCATTTTTCATTACTCGTACACCTTTACAGTACGGACAAGGATCACTTACCAGTGTGGCTCCGCCCAGTAATAGCTCAACTGCTTTTTTTGTAAGATCTTTTGACACGATATCACGTATCCAACCAAATAAAAAAACATAGAGGGATAAACAAGGCTTAATAGTAGGATCGCGACTTTTTATTTCGAATGGCGGTAATCTGCAACACTTGCGGACTTCCTAATGATTTATGCGCCTGTGGCGAACTTGAAA
>JANWLA010000006.1 GCA_025451075.1 Nitrosotalea sp.
GGGAGGGAGCAATCCTAAGGTAGAGCATCCACGCTGCTTCGTCTACGTGGCGGATCTTGCTTGACTTGAGATGAGACCGCTTGTTTAGACTGGAACTAGCGGATCTACTACCTTAATATTCTTAAATTAAAACTAAGAATAACATGGAAGGATTAATCTCAGGAAATAAGAGAACTTATGATGAATTTAGATCAAGCATACCCTCCAGTGTAGCAACACTATTTGATGAACTTCGCAGTTATTGTTTGACACTTGGACAAAATGTGGTCGAAGACATTCGCATGCATAGAGTTGTATTTGCAAAATCAATTAAATTCCGGAGTTTTGCAGATATAGAACCGCAGCGAGATTATGTAATCATAAAGATCAAGAAAGATAGAAAGGAACCAGAAAAGGAATTACAAATAAAACCAAATGATAATCTCGATGAAATTAAGAAACTTCTTTTGGATGCATATACTAGCATTCATTAATAATGAATCTCAAAATTAGAAAATTCGCCAACATAATTTTCTTCAATAATTTTTAATTCTTTTACAACTGCACCAGCAGAACCAAAACGAGCCCACTCTACTACTGCGTCTACGTTTGAATCACTTCCCTCTAAGATGGCTTCTACGTTGCTGTCTGGAAGATTTCTGACCCATCCCAAAACGTTATTTTGTTCAGCAATTTCCATCATTCCTTGACGAAAGTAAACACCTTGCACTAGTCCTTCTACTAAAAGATGGACCCTCTTTGAATTCATGATTTTTATTTTTTAAAACTAATATTTAGTCTTGAAGAATTATTCTCGCTCTTTCATTCTGGAACGTCCAGTCTTTCTAGCAGCGATGCTTCCAACTTTACGTCCAGGTGGAGCGTTTCGTGAAACCGTAGAGCTTCTTCCAACGTGCTGATGTCTTCCACCACCATGGGGGTGAACATATACAGCTTGAGCAACACCTCTGACTATTGGATATTTGTGTCCCTTTGAGCGCTTTCTTCTCCATGCAGGCCCAGCTCTCATAAATGGTCTATCACCAACACCCCCTCCAGCAAGAACTCCAATCATGGCACGGTTCTGTGGATTAAGGGTTGTAAACTTTCCAGATGGTAGTTTTATTGTTACACCTTCAGAACTATGTGAAAATACTGTAGCATATGTTCCAGCAGATTTTACTATTGCTCCCCCATCACCAAAATGTTTCTCTACGTTGCATACTATAGTACCATCAGGAATATTTTGAACACTGATAACGTTACCTGGAGAAATATTAGACTTTAAACCAAATTGAAATTTAGAACCAATTTTGGTACCTAGAACAGATGGAACAAAAGACAGTAAACCAGTCTCAAATCTAACTTTAGCAAGAGGGGCATCTCTTCCTGTCTCATGTACAATATCCACTACTTTAGCCTCATGTTGTTCTGCCAATGGAAATCGAGGATATTTTGCTGGAAGTAACTTTCCAGTAGATGCAGCGCGGAATTGCATTCCTCCTCTACCTCGTCTTCTTACTAGTGGTCTCTTACCCAAAGTACCGATTTTGGTTTATCTTGTAAATTTTAATCTTCTGATCCTTTGTTCTGGATCAAAGGCGACAAAGGTATAAAAATTAGTTTGAGGGTGCTAAAACTGTGAGCCAGAACACACTCTCCCTTAAGGTACTTGAGGCTTATACTCGCGATGTGGGAAGAGGAGTGGCACGTATTGATTATGATTCTATGGATTCACTTGGAGCTTCCACAGGTGATGTTATCGAAATCAAGGGAAAAAGAAGAACTGTGGCTAAGTGTTTACCACTCTATCCTTCTGACGAAGGAAAGGGGATTATCAGAGTAGATGGATTAGTTAGAAATAACGCAGGCATTGCAATTGGTGATACTGTAGCCGTAAGAAAGATCAAGGCAGTAGCTGCTGAAAAAGTAGTTGTTGCCCCATTAGAGGCAATACCCCCAATTGATGAGAGATACCTTGCAGATGCACTAGAAAGTGTACCATTGATAAAAGGAGACAATGTAATGGTGCCATATTTTGGAGGAAGGTTAACTTTTCAAGTCATTGGTGTTACACCAGCAGCTGATGCGGTACTTGTTACACAAAAGACAGTATTCCATATTGCAGAAAAGGGAGAAACTCTTCGTGGTGTACCTCAGGTAACTTATGAGGACATAGGAGGGCTAACTGACGAAATTAAAAAAGTTCGTGAAATGATAGAACTTCCTCTAAGACACCCAGAAATTTTTGAAAAACTTGGAATCGAAGCCCCAAAAGGAGTATTATTATACGGACCACCAGGAACTGGAAAAACCCTATTAGCAAAAGCTGTTGCAAATGAGAGCAATGCTCACTTCATTAGCATATCAGGACCAGAAATAATGAGCAAGTTTTATGGTGAAAGCGAAGCTAGATTAAGAGAAATTTTCAAGGAGGCAAAAGAGAAATCTCCTTCCATTATATTTATTGATGAAATTGATTCAATTGCTCCAAAAAGAGAAGAAGTTACCGGAGAAGTAGAAAGAAGAGTAGTTTCCCAATTACTTTCCCTAATGGATGGTCTAGAAGCTAGAGGTAAAGTTATTGTGATATCTGCAACTAACAGACCAAACGCAATTGATCCAGCTCTTAGAAGACCTGGAAGATTTGATAGAGAAATTGAGATCAAAGTGCCAGATAAGAAGGGCAGAAAAGACATTTTAATGATACATACAAGAAACATGCCACTCAGTGACGATGTCAATGCAGACAAGATTGCTTCAATCAGCCATGGCTATGTTGGAGCAGATTTAGAATATTTATGTAAAGAAGCTGCAATGAAATGTCTCAGAAGATTACTTCCAGAATTAAATTTAGAAGATGAAAAGCTTCCACCAGAGACACTTGACAAACTAGTGGTCAATGGTGATGATTTCCAGAATGCAATAAGAGAGGTTACACCATCAGGGATGCGCGAAGTATTCATTGAAAATCCTGACGTAAGTTGGGATGAAGTAGGAGGACTTGAAAGTGTCAAGCGCGAGTTACAAGAAGCTGTAGAATGGCCAATGAAGTATCCCACATTATACTCAAAATTAGGACATAGAATGCCAAGAGGAATATTATTACATGGTCCTAGTGGAACTGGAAAAACCCTGATGGCAAAAGCTGTTGCAACTGAAAGTGAAGCCAACTTTATTTCTGTAAGAGGACCAGAATTGCTATCAAAATGGGTAGGCGAATCAGAACGTGGAATAAGAGAGATATTCAGAAGAGCAAGACAGGCATCACCATGTGTAATATTTTTTGATGAGATTGATTCCATTGCCCCCATACGCGGAGTTGGAGGAGAGACAGCAGTGACAGAGAGAGTGGTAAGTCAGCTTTTAACTGAATTAGACGGAATAGAAAGTTTGCATGGAGTTGTTGTGCTTGCTGCAACTAACAGAGCTGACATGATAGATACAGCTTTACTAAGACCAGGTAGATTTGACAAGATAATACTTGTTCCATTGCCAGACAAGGAAGGAAGGAAGAAAATATTGGAAATAAACACAAAGGAAATTCCAGTGATAAGAGAATCAATGGTAAACAGCATGAAGAATCCAGATTATGTAGACATAGACAAGATTGCAGAGGCAACAGATGGAATGAGTGGTGCAGACGTAGCATCAATTGCAAACACTGCAGTATCACTTGTCATACACGAGTTTCTTGACAAGTATCCTGATCAAAAGGAAGCTGAAAAACAGGCTACAGAGGCAAAGGTCACTATGAGGCACTTTGAGGAAGCCGTAAGAAAAGTAAAGACACAAAAGGAATTAAAGATAGGCGAAAAGGTTGCAGTTCCTTACTATAGGTAATTTTAATAAAATAACTTTTCTAATCCTAGTAAATGTCACAATTTGGATACAGGGGTAAAGGACTGGAATTTCTTACAAGTAACAAGATAGAGATAGGAAGCCAAGTAAAGATTCATGCAGATTTAATTTACTCAGGAATTGTAATGCCAAGATATGAACACAGTGATGACCATCACATTGTTTTGAAACTAAAAAGTGGATACAACATAGGGTTGGAACTTGACAAGATAAAAAAAATAGAATTAGAGACTGCGCCTACAATGAAAAAAGAAAATATTCACCACAATTCACAATTAAATCCAAAACTTCCAAAAATTCTTCTACTGTCAACAGGAGGAACAATTGCAAGCAGGATAGATTATAGAACTGGTGCAGTTACCCCTGCTCTTACTGCTGCAGAGCTCAATGCAAGTGTTCCAGAGCTTTCAACTATTGCCAACATAGATACTGAAGTACTTTTTTCGGAATATTCTGAAAATTTACTTCCAGAACACTGGATAAAGATTGCAGAGAAACTTGATGCTTATTCTACATCAGAGTATGATGGGATCATAGTAGCTCATGGTACAGATACTATGCAATATACTGCATCTGCATTAGCATTTTCTCTAGCAGGATTCCCAAAACCAGTTGCTCTAGTAGGCTCCCAGAGATCATCAGATAGACCATCCTCAGATGCAGCACTGAATTTGATTGCGGCAACAAGATTTTTGATAGAAATACATTCTCCCGGAATTTTTGTGATAATGCACAATAATTCAAGCGATGATGAAATTGCATGTAACTGGGCAACACGTGTAAGAAAAAACCATACTAGTAGACGAGATGCATTCAAGACAATAGGAGGCCCTCCAGCCTATATTGTAAAGGCAAATGGTATTGAAAAAGATAAGATGTTTGATATTCCTAAAAAAGAATATGTGCCAAAGATCAATTTTGATAATCGTGTTTTGTTGCTAAAATATTATCCAGGGCTTGATTCCAAGGTTATTGATTATACCATAGATTCTGGATATAGAGGAATAGTCATAGAGGGAACTGGGCTTGGACATGTAGGCAAGACGATGTATGGAGCAATTGAAAAGGCAAAGAAAAAGGGATTATTCATAGGAATGACATCCCAGTGCATTGATGGAATGGTAAGAATGACAGTGTATGACAGCGGAAGAGATCTTTTGAATCTTGGAGTCATTCCACTTGGAAACATGATACCTGAGACAGCTCTTGTGAAAACAATGTGGGCACTAGCTAATTCTAAGGATTCTGAGGGAATGGAAAAACTGATGAAAGAAAATATTGCTCTTGAATTTTCAGACTAAGCTTTAAAACAAGTATAGAGATAAAATTACAAGTGTCTGAAATCCAAATTGATAAGATAGGACTCCTTGTAGGATTAGAAATTCATCAACAGCTTGCAACTGGTAGTAAGCTATTTTGTAGATGCAAACCTATTGAATCAAATGAATATTCAATTAAATTTTCACGTAAACTAAGGATAACAAGTAGTGAGCTAGGAGAATTTGATCCTAGTGCCATTTTTGAAAAAAGTAAGGAAAAGACAATTTTGTATTCGGGAAATCCAGAGAGTAGTTGCCTAGTAGAACAAGATGATGAACCACCACATGATCTTGATCCTAACGCAAAAGAAACTGTCTTGATAATGTCATCGGCATTAAAATCAAACATTTTCAATGAAATCTATGTTATGAGAAAACTTGTAATTGATGGCTCCAATACTTCGGGTTTTCAGAGAACCATGTTAGTGTCTACTGGAGGTAGTCTAGAAGTTAATGGTAAGAAAGTAGGAGTTCAGAGCATTTGTCTTGAAGAGGATGCAGCAAAACTACTCCAAGATTCACGGAATACAAGAGAATACAGTCTAGATAGACTAGGAATACCACTAGTAGAAATAGCACTAGATCCGGTTTCTGGTACACCCCAAGAAATCAAAGATATTGCCTTGACTTTGGGCAGGATGTTGCGTGCGACAAAAAGAGTGGGAAGAGGAATTGGATCAATTAGACAGGATGTCAATGTATCAATAGAAGGAGGCGGCGCAGTGATAGAAGTAAAGGGCGTACAAAAATTAGATCAATTAGAGAAAGTTATAGAATACGAGGCAAAAAGACAACACGGACTCAAAATCATTGCAGAAAAATTGAGAACATTGAAAACAGAAAAAATAACCATGGATCAAGATGTAAAAGATGTATCAGATATCTTCAAAAGCTGTAAATCAAAAATCATTCAAAAATCTCTTTCAGAAGAGTCTTCAATAAAGGCAATGAGAATCAGAGGGTTTGCGGGAATGTTTGGATGGGAACCTTACCCAGGAATAAGATTAGGAAAACAATTAGGGGAATTGGTAAGATTTTTTGGGTTGGGTGGATTGTTTCATTCTGATGAATTACCAAACTATGGCATTGAAGAGACAGAAATTCAACAAATAAGAAATACACTTGACATTGAATCCAATGATGCCTTTATCATAGTGGCTGGAAATGAAAGAAAACTTGACACAGTAATAAAATCCATCATAAAACGAATTGAGGATGCAAGAAATGGAATACCTGCAGAAACAAGAGCAGCTACAATTACAGGTGAGACAGTGTTTTTACGACCAAGACCTGGTTCTTCAAGGATGTATCCAGAAACAGACATACCACCGATTATTGTAAACAATACAGAGATAGAGTACGCAAGAAGTAAAATTCCAAAATCATGGGAGGAGAATATTTTAGCATTACAAAAACAATATGAATTAAATCAACAGCTTTCCGCACAAGTATTTGATTCAGAGTATTTGGATTTATTTGAAACAATATGTAAAGACAAGAGAGTCTCTCCTAATTTTGTAGCTTCAACTCTTTGTGGTACAATTACAAATTTGGAACGACGAGGAATGGATTCAGGATTATTAAGGACTGGAGATATTTTAGAAGCCTTCACGTTAGTGATTGAGGGAAAGATTGCAAAAGAATCGCTTGAGATGATATTTGAGAGTCTCATGAGTGGAAAATCAAAAATGATTTCAGAAGCAATCAAATCCAATGCATTGAATACCATAGAAGATATAGAATTACACAAGATATTAGATGAATTAATAAAATCTAATCTTAAGATCATTGAGGAGCAGGGATTAAGATCAATGGGACCTCTGATGGGTTTAGCCATGAAAACACTGCGCGGCAAAGTAGACGGTCAGAAATTAAATCAACTATTAGAGTATAAAATTAAGATCAAAATAGACGGAAAATAAAGTGCGGGAGGTGGGATTTGAACCCACGAACTCCTAAGAGATAAGGTTCTGAGCCTTACGCCGTTGACCAGGCTAGGCGACCCCCGCAACAACGTGAGAATTAGAATCCTACAATAAGTGTCTTTTTTATAGACACAGAATTTAATTTTGGAAATTATTTACTCTCATTAATCATTTTATCAATTATAGGTACAGCGGTTTGTAGCTCACGAATCCTCATTGCCCTATTATCGTTAAATGACTCATTCCAGGGTTGTGAATAAAGTATCACAGATTTTCCTTCTTCAAGCATGCTTTTTGCATTAAGAGGAGAATCATCAATGAAAATATCATAATCTAGTTGTGATTTTTCTATTCCTTCTAATACACCAACATAGTTTTTGAAATTTATTTTATGTAGTTTGAGCCAGTTTTTTACGTCATTATGTGTGGATTCTTCTCTTGCGGTAACAATATCTACAGTACCAAGATTTGACAGTTTATCAGTAACAGATGCAATATTATTTTCAGTTAGAGGGATATTCTTCCATGACTTCCAACAAGTTGAAAGCTCATTGTAAAAATCAAATTTATTTATTCCATGATTTTTCCAAAAATCCCATTCAGATATTTGGGATTTTAGTATAGTTGGTCTTATTTTATTATTATACGATATCCATGAGGCTATGACATCTGCTATAACCCCATCTACATCAAGCGCTATCTTCATGTCACTAATTCTCGTTAAAACTATCTTTTAGTTCTTCGAGTAGTTTACGTTGATGTTTATCTATTTTGGTTGGTATAACAATAACAAGTCTAACATATTCATCTCCTCTGCCTCTTCCACTCTGACGAGGAAGTCCTTTTCCTTTTAGTTTAACTATTGTGTTTGGTTGACTTCCTGATTCCACGTCAAGTTTTTCTTGTCCCTCTAGAGTCTCAACTAAGATATTTTTTCCCAATGCTGCATCAATCATTGAGATATTTGCATCATAGAAAATATCAGCACCGTCTCTCTTGAATTTATCATGCGATTTTACTCTAATTCTAACGATCAAATCACCATTTGCACCATTTTGGATAGATTCTCCCTCTCCAGGGATTCGGTATTCCCCATCTTCTACCCCAGGTGGAACATCAAATGAAAATTTCGTTGTTGCCTTTTGCTTTCCAACTCCCTTGCATTTTGAGCAGGGCCTTTCTATGATCTTACCTTGACCTCTACAAGTATTACATGGTTGCACAGTTACAAATGTAGAAAATCCAGTGCTACGTGATGTTCTAACTTGACCATGACCATTACATACAGAACATGTTCTCACAGATGTACCAGGAGTACACCCTGATCCGCTACAGGTATCACAGTTTACCAGCCGAGGTAAGTCAATTTCTTCTTTTTTTCCTTTAAAGGCTTCTTCCAGTGTTAATGTTGTTTCATACATGAGATCAGAACCCCTTGCTCTCCCTGATCCTCCAAAATCAAATCCTCCAAATCGAAATCCTCCACCACCTCTACCAAAAATAGATTCAAAAATTGAATCAAAACCACCTCCTCCAAAAATATCTTCAAAGTTAGCTCGTGAGCCTTGAAATATGTCATCGGTACTATATTTTCCATCTACGCCAGCATGGCCATAGGCATCATAGAGTTTACGCTTTTCTGAATCAGATAATACCGCATATGCTTCCGAAATTTCCTTAAAGTGTTCGGCTGCGTCTGGTGACTTGTTTTTGTCAGGATGAAATTTCAGAGCAAGTTTTCTATATTGTAATTTTATTTCATCTTGAGCAGATGTCTTTGAGACTCCTAAAACCTCATAATAGTCACGTTTAGCACTCATAATAATTCAATTAGATTATTCCCTTGTATAAAGATCAGTTCTGTGAGTTACTTGCATCTTGTCCAGTTGAGCTAGGCCCACTTTGTGCAGCTGCTTCTGGTCCGCCTTGTCCAGTTGGACCACCAGGTGGAGGAGTAGCGTTTTTGTAAAGTTCTGTACTGATATCGTTTATCAATTTGGTCAATAGATCAAGTTTTGGCTTTATCTCTTCAACGCTTTTATCAAGAACATCCTTTAGCTCTTTCATCGCATTGCTTACTTGAACACCTTGTTCTTGTGATATCTTGTCCTTTTGTTGACTAATCAAAGTTTCAGCTGCATAGATAGTTTGTTGTGCCTCATTTTTGATCAAAACTTCTTCCTTTTTCTTTTTGTCTTGCTCAGCGAAAAGTTCAGCATCCTTTGTCATCTTTTCTATATCTGCTTTGGCAAGTTTTGTACTTGCAGTAATAGTTATTTTTGCCTCTTTTTGTGTTGCTAGATCTTTTGCTGCCACATTTAGTATGCCATTTGCATCAATATCGAACTTGACTTCAATTTGTGGAATACCTCTGGGTGCAGGAAGAATTCCTGAGAGATTAAAGCTTCCAAGAGACACATTATCTGCAGCCATTGGTCTTTCTCCTTGAACTACATGTATTGTTACAGCAGTTTGGTTATCTGCCGCAGTAGTGAAAACCTTACTCTTAGAAGTAGGAATTGTTGTATTCCTGTCAATTATTGGTTCTCGTAATCCTCCAAGTACTTCCAAACCAAGTGTGAGAGGAGTCACATCTAAAAGTACGATATCGCTTGTAACTTCACCTCCAATGATTCCTGCTTGAACAGCTGCTCCCAATGCAACAGCTTCCATTGGATCTATTCCTGCCTCAGGTTCTTTTCCCATTAAACTAGCTACAAATTTTTTAACTAGAGGAATTCGAGTAGGACCTCCAACCAGTATAATTTTACTAACATCAGCAGGAGAAAGTTTTGCATCCTCCATAGATTTCGTGACAGAAGGCCTGCATCTTTCCACTATGGGGTTTATGAGTTCCTCAAATTTTGCTCGAGTTATTTTTAGTTCGAGGTTTTTTGGTCCAGAAGATTGGTCATAAGATATGAATGGTAAATTAATATCGGTTTCAAATATTGAAGAGAGTTCGATCTTTGCTTTTTCAGCAGCTTCTCTTACTCGTACCATAGCTGCATTATCTTTAGAGATATCAACGCCAGATGTTTTTCTAAAACTATCAACAACATAATCAATTAGAACTTTATCCATGTCTGTACCACCAAGCTGTGTATCGCCAGAAGTGCTCATAACTTCAAAAACACCACCGCCCATTTCCATTATAGTTACATCTAATGTGCCTCCACCCAAGTCAAATACCATAATTTTCATATCTTGTTTTAATTTGTCTAAACCAAAGGCAAGTGCCGCAGCAGTAGGCTCATTTATTATTCGTACAACATCAAGACCTGCAATCTGTCCAGCGTCTTTAGTTGCTTGTCTTTGGTTATCATTGAAATATGCAGGCACTGTGATTACTGCTTTTTCTACCTTCTCCCCAGTAAATGCCTCAGCATCTCGTTTTATCTTTTGTAAGATAAATGCAGAGATTTGTTGAGGTTTGTACTCTTTATCATAAATTTTAAAAAAGTGATCTGTTCCCATCTTTCTCTTTGCCGCTACTACTGTACCTTCAGGATTAGTTACTGCTTGCCTTCTAGCTGGTTCACCAACTATGAGTTGACCATCTTTTGTAAGTCCAACAACAGAAGGAAACGCTTTTCCTCCCACGGTAGTTCCCTCAGATGCAGGAATAAGAGTAGGTTTTCCGCCCAGCATGACGGCAGCAGCAGAATTACTTGTTCCCAAATCAATACCGATAATTTTAGCCATTTGCATTCATCTCTTTGATATCTCTCTTAGATATTTCCACTAAGCTTGGTCTAATAACTCTGTCCTTCAAAATATATCCTTTACGAAGTTCTGTGGTAATTGTATTATCATCTAACGTCGAATCTTCTCTTACAGATATTGCTTCATGTAATTTAGGGTCAAAAATCTCACCAATGGCGTCAATAGGTTTCACTCCAAATTCTATTAGAAATATATCCATATTTTTTAAAATGGCATCCAAACCATTCGTATTTGTATCTTGTTTGGATAAAACATCTCTTGCACGTATAAAATCATCATATATTCCAAGGAATTTGAGAATAATCCCGTCTGTGATTGAGTTTACACGATTCTGAATATCAATTTCCGATCTTTTCTTGAGATTTTCAAAATCTGAAAGCAAGTATTGAATTTTTTTTTCATAAGAGGAAACTTTGTCTTTTTCTTGTTCAAGTTGAATTTTCAGTGTTTCAACAAGTCTCGGTTCAGATTCTATCTCAACATCATTGTTATTATGATCATCTTGAGTTTCTATCAAATCATTTTGAGATGTATCATGTATATCTGACAATTCTAATTATTTTGAAAGCATTACCCTTATTATAATATCTCGCAGAGAGGATTTGTTTTAATTACAATTACATCAGAGTCTTTTCCATTTTTGGTTATTTTATCATAATCAAATTTTGAACATGCTACTATAATGGTCGTCTTGTCGCTATGGAAAATATCTAATTCGGGTCCTTGATGTATCTCAACATCACCGATGTAATCACGAAGTTTTGTAACAAGAGAATTTAACATGTCTACCTTATCTCCTCTCATTTCATATGAATCCTGAGTCCATACCAAAACTACTTTTGTTCTGCTTGCTTTTAGTTCATTTTTCTTCAACGTGGAACGAATTTCGTCAATTAGTCTCTTGACATAACCTTCAATTCCCTTGATGCTACCATTTACCAAATACATCATAGTACCTGCACCTTCCACAGATGTTCCAAGTGATCTTAAATCGTATAATCCATTTGTCATATCATCAAGAAATAGATCATTATATTCAGTTAGAACTAGATCATTTCTTGTCTGTGAGTCCTGTGCAAACTTGGAAACTTCTAAAACACTAGATAAACTTGCAAATTGAGTAAGAATTTTAATCGCATGTAAAATTTCAGCGGAAGATATAGAAACAAACTTCTTCCCTTTTTTGTCAGATTCCAGCAATTTAGAAAGTTTGTCATCATCTTTTGCATTAAATGAACCAATAATTTCTGGAGTGTCATTTTTTGAAAGCGGATAATAAAAATATGATATACTTTTACCCATCTCAAGACCTGAAACATGTTCAAGCAGAGAAATGGTTTCATTATTCCCACCTATTCCAGTTGGAAGATTGTAAATTACTGATCCACCTTTTTTTATCGATGATGTCGCATCTTTGAATTTTGAATGAATTTCCATCTTTGCTTCTTGACCGGTCTTTCTTATGCGCGGAGCAAAAAAAAGATACTCAGCATGAGATATTGCAACATCTATTGGCTCAACTCCCAAAAGCGGTTCATCTTCTTTTAACGATGTCACGTTAGGGTAGGTCTTCGCAATCTCTGCTTTGAGAGAAATTGCCATGTGAGCAGATTCATCAACAATGAAGACATCAGCCCCTTTTATTGCCATTTGGCAAGCAATTGAATATCCTTCTGTACTTAAGCCATACACGACAATTTTTGTTGCAACCAAACCATCCGGACTATGAGTACGGGCTAAGAAAAACTTTTTCCACCCTTAGATTATATCAAAAATGTTTGAAAATCTGGTTTGACATTCTGACGCCTAAGCAACTGCTTTTCTTTGCTCCGATGATAAGCAAATTGAGTAAAAATCACAAAATACTATGTACTTCAAGAAATTATCGTGAAGTTGTTGAATTATCCAAGATAAAAAACATAAATCTCAGATTAATTGGAAAACATGGAGGTTCTACCAAAGAGGGAAAACTTTATTCAAGCATACAGAGAATGAATCACCTTTTAAATGAAATAGTAAAGTTTGCACCTGATTTGACCATCAGTTTCTGTTCACCTGAAGCTGCACGAATTTCCTACGGGATCGGCATCAAACATATTGCATTCTCAGATTCTCCCCATGCGGAGGCAGTAATGAGACTTGCAGTTCCATTTGTACAGAAACTTCTCATTCCTTGGGTTATACCCAAGAATGAGTTTGTCAAATACGGAATTTCAAAAGAGAATATCATTCATTACAAAGCTATTGATGCAGCTGTAATAGTTAGAGAAAAATCAAAAATAGGTAAACTACCAGTTAATCAGAACAAGAAAACTATTGTAATTAGACCAGAGGAATCAGAAGCGGCATATATACGTGGTAAAAATAAGAGCAACAGCATAATTCGAGAAATTAGTAAAAAATTTGAGAACTACAATATACTGGTTTTAAGTAGATACATTTCCCAAAAGAAGAATCTTAAAGAGAAGTTTAGCAAAGAAAAAATTCTCATGGATAAGGTTGTAGACGGAAAATCACTTCTTAACATTACAGATGTGTTTATTGGATCAGGGGGAACGATGACTGCAGAAGCTGCCTTGATGGGAGTTCCAACAATATCATATCATGCAGTTCCTAACTATATTGAAGAATATCTTGTACGTGTAGGACTTGTAAAGAGAGAAACAGATCCAAAGAAGATTTCCATACTAGTCGAAAAAATTTTGCATGATAAAAAGGATAATAGAATAAAAGCCAAAACAATTTTATCGGCAATGGAAGATCCCTACCTGAAATTAGTTGATGTGATAAAGAAAATTTAGATTTCAGAAAAAATTGTTTATGCGTTAACTAATTTTTTATATAACGTAATAGCAGAATTTTCATCTTTTTCTCCTACAATCACAGCTGAACCGCGTTTTAGGAAACTAACATAAACATCATTAGAAGAAATTGATAACCCAAGTTCACCTTGATTTTGTACTTTGAAACCTTTCTCTGATGCAGCACTAGTTATCTTTGGAACGTCAATCTCAATCATTGTTGTCGGAGTAATTGAAAAAGTACGCTTACCTCTATTGCGCCCACATAATTCTTCTATAATCAATTCTTGAGTTGGTAATTCTTCACGCTTACCAGAACCACATTCTGGACATTCATCGACCTTACTGAAAACGGCTGTATTAAAATCTAGATTATCAAGATCAATGTAGAGTAACTTATTTGCCAGAGTTGGAGTTCTCCCTATGAGTATTTTCACTGCTTCTGCAACCTCAATTCCTCCAACAATAGAGAGTATGGATGGATGAACTCCTTCGGTACTACAAGTAGGCATGGAATTTTCATCCAGTGATGGAAATATACAATGATAACACGCGGTTTGATGTGGTAGTATAGTGAATACTTGTCCGGAAACTCCTACTGCTGCGCCTGTAACAAATGGAATATTTTTTTTGATACAAGCCTTGTTAAGAGAATATCTAGCATTAACACTATCAAGCGCATCAATTACAACATCACATCCTTCTACTACATCTAATGCAGTATAATCATTAACAGAAACAGGCAATGCCTCAATTATTACATCAGAGTTCATTTTTTTCAGTTTTTTTGCAGCGACTTCAACTTTGACTTGACCAACATCAGATTCATCAAACATTGTTTGTCTATGCAGGTTGGACAATTCTATTACATCCCTATCAACAATTCTTATCGTGCCTATTCCCATCGCAACCAATCGTGTCACTATAGGGTTACCTAGTCCACCTACTCCAACAACACATGCTTTTGATTTTTTCAGTTTGAGCTGACCCTCATAACCAATTTCTTCCAACATCACTTGTCTTGAATATTTTTCAAGGTCTCGACTTGAAAGCTCAGAGCCACCTGCTACTGCAGGCAAAACATAAATCTCATCTCCATCTTTTAGCGTTGTTTCCATACCTCCAGAAAATCTCATATTTTTTCCATTTACGTATATGTTGATAAGGGATCTCGGAGAACCATCAGGATTAAGGACGCGTCTTTTGAATTCATCACCTAGTTGTTCTGCAATTGTAGCAAACGCTTCCGAAAGAGTGGTCGCTATCAAGTCTACTTTTTTTTCTCCTCCACCCTTGTTTAGTACAGAAGGAATCGTGAATTTTATATTTGCCATTTATCTCACCAATGCCAAGATTTTACCAACATCAGCCTGCATTACTTGAGGCTTTGAAAGTACTTCCATCATAACTTCTGTTGTCTTTAGTCCATTACCAGTAACATAACATACAGTAAGATCATTTTTGTCAATTTTTCCTTCATCCACCATTTTTTTCAATACAGCAACAGAGACACCTCCAGCTGGTTCTGTAAATATGCCCTCAGTTTTTGCCAACAATAGTATAGCATCCAAGATTTCCTTGTTGTTTGATTCTTCAGCAAAACCATTGTATTGTTTTAAACGCCGCAATACATACTGACCATCACCAGGATCACCTATTGCTAAACTTTTAGCGATTGTATCAGGAGTTTCCACAGGAGTTACTTCTGAAAGATTTTTCTTGAAAGCATCAACAATTGGTGCACATCCATGAGGTTGAGCTGCAATCATGTGCATATTAGAGACTTGATTGATCAATGAGACATGTTCCAACTCTTCAAATCCCTTACAAATAGCATTTAACATAGCTCCACTTCCAACAGGTACAATAAGTTGATCTGGTACTTTCCATTCAAGTTGTTCTGCCACCTCATAAGCCAGTGTTTTTGATCCTTCAACATAGTAAGAACGCATGTTTATGTTTACTATTCCTATTCCTTTGCTGTCACCTACCTGTGCAGCAATTCGATTTGCGTCATCATATGTTCCGTCAACAGAGATAAAATTAGCGCCATAAGCAAGAGCTTGTGTTATTTTTGCATGTTCAATATCACTTGGTGCAAATATGTAGCAGGGAAAATCACCTTTTGCAGCATGAGCTGCGGTAGCTGATGCGAGATTTCCGGTTGATGCACATCCTACAGCAGACAAGCCAAATTCTTTCGCTTTTGACACAGCTACACCTGCAGGTCTGTCTTTGAATGAAAATGTAGGATTCACAGAATCATTTTTTATGTATAGATTATTCAGACCAAGTGATTTACCCAATTTTTCTGCTTTAATCAGAGGAGTCATTCCAGCTCCTATGCTAACTATATTAGACTTTGACTCGATAGGTAAGAGTTCATGATACCTCCAATAGGTATGTTCTCTATTTGAGAAAGTGTTCTTGTTCACAGATGGAAAATCATAACACACATCAAGGGGACCAAAACATTCTTCACAGATATACCTGAATGTGGGTGCATATTCTTTCTTACATTCTCTGCATTGTAGAAACTTTATTTTTCCCAAGATAGTTCTGACTTTACAAAATAGTACATAAAAAATCCTAATATTAATTTAAGTGACACTTAATTTATTAAACAGTAAGATTAAGTGAAAATTAATACAAATTGAGTGGTAATTTTAAAAAAGATCCATTAACAAAAGGGTACACAACTTGGAAATTTCGTAAATTAAGAGATTTTATGAATTTTTTACAATTAGAAGAAATATTAATGATAGCATCAAAATGAAACTCGAAAATTGAAAATAAAAGAGAGATCAAAAAAGAAGAAACATAC
>JANWLA010000007.1 GCA_025451075.1 Nitrosotalea sp.
AGCCTTCTACTGGTTTTACTCTTAATACGTCTGGGCCTAGTGATGTACAAATCTCTACGCAGAGTGCACATCCTATGCACATTTGTTCGCCTATATCTGGAATAATTCCAACTGGCATGTGAGTACTTCTAGAAAAGATCTTAATATAACTTGCTGAAAAATGGCTTGTTATAACGGCGTTTGGGAATTTTATAACACCGTTAATTTGCAGATCGCTTATTCCAAATCTTTAGAATGACAAATGTTTCAACCGACGTTTTTTTATAATTTATCTTCAATCAAATAATCATGGGAAGCAAAATTCACTGTGCACATATTTTAGTTGAAAAGCTAAGTGTTGCGCAAGATCTTAAGACAAGAATTTCAAAAGGTGAAAGTTTTGCAAATCTTGCCAAAGAATACTCGATAGATGTCTCAAAAAAGAGAGGTGGAGATCTTGGATTTTTTTCAAGAGGAGCCATGGTATCAGAATTTGAAAAAGCAGCATTTGCATTACAAAAGGGACAGGTTTCCGATATTGTAAAGACCCAGTTTGGATACCATATAATAAAAAGACTAGACTAGTGGAATCAAATTTGAAGGAATAACAAGTTTGCATGAATCGCTAGGCATGTTCAATACAATACCATCTTTTCCATATTCAAGAAGAATTTTTTTGCTATTTTTTGTTTCAATTAGGCGTTTTCCCGTAGGAGATAAGATCCAGCCTTCTTCTTTTTTGTATCGGACCATACTTGCAACAATAAGATATGATTTGGTCATCTTTGAAATACTTGCAAGTAGCATCATTATAGACATGACAGTTTTGCCAATGTTCTTTTTTCGATTTAACATATTGAATAGCCCATTGAGTGAATCTACAATGATTATACTTTGAGATAGGCTTGCCTTGACTAGTATCTCTTTGATCATTTTATACAAAGTCTCAGTAGTGGGTTGAAATAGAGTTAGATTTTTTTCAGTAGGAATTATTCCTGAAACCACATATCCACTATATAACAAGTCAAGATCCAAGTATAGAACTTCAAGTTTTGTATCTTGTACTAGTTTTGAGATAAATCCTGCCTTCAAAAATGGATCAGAGTAAAATACAGAATTGATAAGATCCTGTTCCAACATTGTTTGCAGATTTAACTGAGATTTGGAATCATCACTAGGATTTTTAAACAATACAAAGACTATCAGATTGTAATATAATAATGAACTCTGATTATTCACAGGATTTCCCATACAAAGAGAGAATCTATCTAAACAATGCCTCTACTTCTAGAATGCCAAGATCAAGCATAACAGCAATGAATGATTTTCTTGTAAAGTATAATGAACTTGGCCCTGACTCTGAAGCTTCGGATATCTATGTAAGAGAAAGACTTGGTAACTTGCGAAAAGAAATTTCAGGATTAATCAAATGCAGGCCAGAAGAGGTGATACTTACCCAGAGTGTAACTGATGGGATAAACTTTGTAGCAAATGGATTAAAGTTGAATCCAAATTCTAATATCGTAATACGCGGATCAAACCATGAACATCCAGCCAATCATTATCCATGGGTCAGGGCTGGTCAAAGAGTAGAATTAAGAAATTTACCAATAAATGAGACAGGCTATTTTGAACCAGAATCTTTTGTAAATACAATTGATGAAAAAACTGGGCTTGTTGCACTTAGTCATGCATTGTTTAACACAGGTGCAATAATTTCAGTTGAGAAAATTGGTAAGATACTTTCAGAGAAGAACATACCATATTTTGTTGATGCAGCACAAACTGTTGGTTGTATTGATGATGTTGACGTAAACAAAATCAATTGTAATTTTATGTCCTTCAATGGTTCAAAATGGTTATGTGGCCCAATGGGTATGGGCATCTTCTTTTGTAGAAGGGATTCAAGTGACCTCATTGAACCAATTCAGGTTGGTGGAGAGTCTGCAATATTTCATGAAGATAAGATAGTGCACAAAGAAATGCCTGCAAGGTTTCAGGCAGGTTTTCGTAACTGGTCAGGCGCTGTAGGGCTTGAGGCATCAATAATTTATTTGAAAAAGATTGGAATTTCATCCATAAGAAAGAAGAACATGATACTTGCAAATCTATTACGCCAAGAGATTTTAAAAATTAATGGTGCAGTTTTGTATGGACCAGAAGAGGAAGAACAGCGTACAAGTATTGTCTCCTTTTCAGTTCAAGGCCAAGATTCAAAGACTTTGGTTGCAAGACTTGAAAAAGAGAACATGATACTTGCAGTAAGGGATATCTTTTCTAAAAAGATTGTACGGGTCTCTCCGCATTTTTTCAATACAGAGTCAGAAATTCATACTGTAGTTGATGCAATAAAAAGAGGCTAGAATTTTTCTTGCTCTTCAATTACCATCATAGTCAAGGTAGAGTAAACCTTGTTTATCTTCCTAATCTTATTTGTAATGATACTTCTTAGAAGATCCATAGAGTCAGCAGTTATCTTGACTATTATATCATAAACGCCATACACACCTTGAACCTCATACTTGATGCTGCTTTCACCATCAAGTATCTGTTTTATCTTTTGAATTATCTCAACATCAGAACCTAGATCGGAGTTAATCAGGATGTAAGTGGTTGGCATGATCTAATTTCAGTTAGACGATATTTAACCTTTGATTAGAATTCAAAAATAGTTTTGTGATTATGGAGTGTCTCTTTAGAGTACAAATTGAAATCTATTTTGTTTATAATTTTTAGAAAGGTTACCCTCTATTGCTATTTTAGTACCGCAAAAATTGCAATTGTTATCATTATCAAGATGCCAGCCTTGAATATCAAAACCATATCTTTTGACAACAATTTTCTTACATTGTGGGCAGTATGTGTTTTCAAGAGGATGGCCTGGAACATTTCCCAAATAGGCATAATTGAGTCCAACCTCCTTTGCAATTTCATAGTGTTTTTCAAGGGTAGGTATTGGGGTTGATTCAAAATCCATCATCTTGTAATCGGGATGGAATCTAAGAAAATGTATTGGCATGTCAGGTCCAAACTCATCATAGATGAATTGACATAGTTTTTTGGCATGTTCCAAATTATCACCAACCCGTGGCACTACCAAGTCAGTTATTTCTACATGGATCTTTGTTTTGCTGTGAATTTCCTTGAGTGTATCAAATATTGGTTGGGGATCTGGAATTCCAATATATTTTCGTGAAAATTGTGGTTCTGCATTTCCCTTAAAATCTACTGTAATGCAATCAAGAAAATCATTCATCATGTTGACTGTTTCCGGGGTATCATAACCATTTGAGACAAAGATGTTGAATAATCCATTTTTTCTTGCTACTACCCCACAATCACGAGCAAATTCGATAAATATAGACGGCTGATTGTAGGTATACGCAATTCCATCTGAGCCTGATTGTTTTGCCAGGTCAACTACCTCTTGAGGTGTCATGTCAGTCCCTTCTATTTTTCTCCGCTGACTAATGTCATAGTTTTGACAATATTTACAAAGCCAATTACAACCTGTTGTAGCAATTGAAAATATACTAGTGCCAGGTCGATAATGAGTTACTGGCTTTTTTTCAATAGGATCTACATGACCAGTAATTACTTTACCATATGCAAGAAGATCAAGTTTGCCATTGTTGTTTGCCCTGATTCCACATAGACCAATCTGATCTTTTCCAATTTCGCAGTATCTAGCACATGCTGTACATCTGACCTTGTCATTAGGTAATTTTTGATAGAGAATTGCTTCCTTTGCCGTCACTTGACATCAGTCAATTTATCATATAAGCTATGACGTCATTTCATGTTTTGAACTAACTTTGAGTGGTCGCATTTTTTCTATTGCTTTTTCAAGATCTTCCTGAGTTATCTTTATTGATTTTACATCCTTTTCTTTTTTATCTACATATCTTCGTATGGAACTCATAGCAGCCCTATTGCATACTCCTTCAATTTCTGCTCCACTAAAACCATCAGTTAATTGCACTAGTTTTACAAAATTAATGTTCTCTGCAAGTGGTTTCTTTCTTGTATGTATTTTGAATATGTTTTCGCGTCCTTTTATGTCAGGTAGTGGAACTTCAATAATTCTATCAAATCTTCCAGGTCTTAGTAATGCACTATCGATAAGATCTACTCTGTTAGTTGCACCAATTATCAATACTCCATGTAATTCTTCAAGACCATCTATCTCAGTTAACAATTGAGACACAACCCTTTCTGTGACATTAGAGTCAGAGCCTCCTGAGCCTCGGCTTGGAGCCAATGAATCAAGTTCATCAAGAAATATTATACATGGAGCAGCCTGGCGTGCCTTTCGAAATATTTCACGAACTCCTTTTTCTGATTCACCTACCCATTTTGAGAGTAATTCAGGACCCTTGATGCTAATGAAATTAGATTCAGAGGTGTGTGCAACTGCCTTTGCAATCAATGTTTTTCCTGTTCCAGGTGGACCATAAAGCAAGATTCCCTTTGGAGTTGCAACATCAGTGTACTCAAAAGCCTCTTTGTGTTTGAGTGGCCATTCTACTGCTTCGTAGAGTTCCTCTTTTAGAGATTCTAGGCCACCAACATCTTCCCATGTTACATCTGGTACTTGAACCAGAACTTCTCGTAGTGCAGATGGTCTTACCTCTTTTAGTGCATCTTTGAAATCATTATCAGTAATGATAATTTTTTGAAGAATTTCAGCTGGAATTTTTTCTGCCTCTAGATCTAAATCAGGTAGAATCTTTCGAAGAGATCTCATGGCAGCTTCTTTTGCAAGTACTTCCAAGTCAGCTCCTACAAATCCATGAGTCACTCTTGCAATCTGATCCAAGTTTACTTTTTCTTCAATTGGCATTCCACGTGTATGAATATTCAGTATCTCTCTTCTTCCTTGTTGATCTGGAATTCCAATCTCTATTTCACGATCAAATCTTCCTGGTCTTCGTAATGCAGGATCTATCGAGTCTGGTCTGTTTGTTGCTGCAATTACAATTACCTTACCTCTTGATTTCATTCCATCCATCAAAGTTAGAAGCTGTGATACGATTCTTTTTTCTACTTCTCCGGTTACTTCTTCCCTCTTTGGAGCGATCGAGTCAATTTCATCAATGAATATTATACTTGGTGAGTTTTCTTCTGCCTGTTTGAATATGTCCCGTAATCGCTCTTCACTTTCTCCATAGAATTTTCCAATAATTTCAGGACCACTAATAGAAGTAAAGTGAGAATTGGTTTCTCCTGCAACCGCTTTTGCTAATAATGTTTTTCCGGTACCTGGGGGTCCATAAAGCAATACTCCTTTGGGCGCCTCCACTCCCAGTTTTTCAAATAGTTCAGGATGTCGCATAGGAAGTTCTACCATTTCTCGTATCTTCTGAACCTCATTTCTCAGTCCACCAAGATCATCATAGGTTATTCTAGGAATCGAATTATCAATGGCCTTAGTCATAGCTCCCAATTTGAACTCGGTCTGTTCTGATACAACTACTGGTTTTGCAGACGGTTTAGTACTACTAACAACAAGTTGTGTTTTTCCACCCAACTGTGTAGTTACGATTAATGTATCTCCATTAGTTAATACATGACCCATGTAGTATGCTTGCATATACTCTTGGAGTCCTTCCTCACCTAGTTTTTCTATAGGTGAAAGGGTTATCTGTTCAGCTTCTTCTGCATCTACTGCTTTTATTGTAATTTTTTCTCCTATACCTGCTCCAATGTTATGACGTGTAATTCCATCTATCTTGATTATTCCCGTTCCATAATCTGGAGTAGAACCAGACCAGAGTTTAACATGACTTTTTCTATTTCCTACTAGCTCAAGAATTTGGCCAGTTTCCCATCCATTGTCTTCAACAATTTTTGGATCTACTACCGCTATTCCTTTTCCAACATGTCTTTGTACAGCCTCTGCAATTTTTAATGTAATTTCGCTCATAATATTATCACCATAAAAAATAAGATTATTCGACCGTGACCGTCCTTCCTTGCGGTCGATCCTCTTCTTTGAGTTTGAACTTTACTTCCAAGATTCCATTAGAATATGTTGCCTTGACAGAATCTTCGTCAACCTTTTGTTTTACAGGAATTTCTGTATGGTATTTTTTATCACCATTTACCGCATCAAGATTTACAATTCGTCCTACGACTTCGATCTTGATATCTTTCTTTTCTACTCCGGGCATCTCTGCCACGATTTTGAGAGTTTTTTCTTTGTTATCGACTATAACATCTACAAATGGTTCTCTTGTATCTGATTTTTGGATAAGACCCGGTTTTACATTTCCATATTCTTTGACCACAGGCTTTCCATCAGGTCCCACAGTCAGGGAGTACCCATAGTAATAAGGACCAAATGTCTGTGCATTTTCAGAGCTGGTCATGTCGTTCCAAATTTTGTCCAATCCCTTGAAAGGTCGCATCATTCTTTGGAAGAGATGTTCAAACTCATCCCATTCATTCATGTCATAGTTATGCATGCTATGTAATACACATTACATTATATAAATATTACTGGATAAAGAGCCATCTTATTACATAAATTAATATAATTACCAGTATAATTTACTTTTATATGCGAACCTCGAATCTCTCGGTTCCTGATGCAGTCAAGGAGATAATTACAAGAAATAGATCCATTTACGACTGTATCAAAATGGGCTTGATAAATTACACATCACTTGCAATAAAACTTCAAAAAGAAGTCGAGTCTTATGTTGGAGGACCAGTCAATCCAAATACAATTGTAGTAGCAATCAAGAGATATGCAGATTCTTTTGAAAAGAAAGAAGATATGCAAAATGATACACTGTTAAAAAATGCAAGACTTTCTCTGACTGATGGAATTGTAGACATAAAAATTTTCTCGGAGGGTTTTGAAATGAAAGATGTAGCTGATTTGATGGATAGATTCATGAGGATCGATCCAGATTACGAGTTTTTCCGATCTACTGATTCTTTTAGATTCTTGACTGAGGACATAATTGGTGTAAGAAAAATTCTGGAATCTTTTTCATCACATAGAAATTTATTTCAAACTGGATTAGCAAAGATAACCATACACATTCCGGAATCCGAACATAGTTCTGACGTGGTTTCGTACGTGTCTGAGATTCTACATGATAATGGAATCGAGCTTTTTAATGCGTTTTTCGGACAGGATCACATAGTAGCGGTATTGCATGAAAAGGACGCTGCCAGGGCATACCAAATTTTAAGAAGTGAAATTTCTCGCTAGTAGAATATCTTTTAAATTCCAGTGGTTTCTGCTCTTGTCATTTCCAGATAGACTTTGTCTCCCACTGAAAGATTCAGTTCTTTGTACTCATGCATATCAAGTTTGATCGAGGTTGTAGAACCTGGTTGACCCATGCCTCCACCAGACAACATTTTGTTGAGGTTTTTCACCATGTCATCCATATTTGTAAAGCCCATTACTCCTCCAGCACCAAATGGGGATGCAGGTGTGCTTTGTTCTCTGAAATCCTTAGATGTAGAAAGTGAGACTATCACGTATGGAGCACCATCTGGTGATGCGTCTATTCTGACAATAATGTACTCTTTCTTCATATACTGACTCCATAAATCAGCATATTTTACCTTTCGCTCAAATGTTCAATTGGACAATGAGAATCATTACTACCTTTTTTATCCCCAAGGATAACACTAGGTGGATACAATGCCAGAAACAAAAATTCTTGTTTTAGGGGGAGGATTTGCAGGAGTTGAATGTGTTAGAAAATTTGAATCGTATTTTTCAAATGAAAAAGACGTACAGATCAGTCTAGTAAGCGAAGACAACTTTTTCTTGTTTACTCCAATGCTTCCTCAGGTAGCTTCTGGAACAATTGAGACTAGACATATTGTAATTCCAGTCAGAACACTGTTGAAAAGGACCAAGTTCTACGAAGCTGAAGTTAAGAATATTGATCCTTATGGAAAAACAGTAACTCTTAGCGGTACAAAAGAAAAACGCGGAATTTCACTACATTATGATTATCTTGTCTTAGCTCTTGGCAGTCAGACAAATTTCTTTGGAATGGACCAATTAGCGAAATTAGCTTATTCAATGAAAACTCTCAATGATGCAGTAGTATTACGAAATAGAGCCATAGATATGCTTGAGCAAGCAGACAACGAAACCAATCCAGTTCTCAAGAAAAGCCTGCTTACTTTTGTAATTGTTGGTGGAGGATTTGCCGGTATAGAAACTGCAGGAGAATTGATGGACTTGTTACATGATGCCAGAAAATATTATCCTAATATTGAAAAAACTGACATCAGGGTTATTGTGCTTGAGGCACTTGGGGCCATACTTCCAGGTTTTAATGAAAAACTTGCAAAATTTGCTCTGGAAAAACTTCATGATCGTGGAATTGAAGTTAAGGTGAGTACAAAACTTTCTAGCTTTTCAGGTGATGAGGTTCTAATAGAAGATGCTCGTCCACCTACGGAAGATCCCAGTAACCAATTTTCAGTAAATGCAATACAAACAAAAACTTTGGTATGGACAGCAGGTGTTACACCAGTAGATATCATAAAAAAATCTGTCTTCAAAACTAACAGAGGCGGAATTGTGGTAGATGAATTTCTTCAAGCCGTTGATTTTCCTGAAGTTTTTGCAGTAGGAGATTGTTGTTATATCATTGATCCCAAGACAAGCAGATCTCTTCCGCCAACAGCACAGAATGCAGAATCAGAGGCAAAGATTGTTGCAAAAAATATTCATGCTCTAATTACAAATAAGGAGAAAGAAAAATTTACGTATACACCAAAAGGCCAGATGGCAGTCATAGGAAAACGAAGTGCAATTGCAAGTATATTTGGAATTCATTTACATGGACTTTTTGCTTGGCTGCTCTGGAGAATAATTTATCTCTCAAAGATACCACGCTTGGATAAAAAAGTAAGAATCTTTCTTGATTGGACAATAGACATGTTCTTTGATAGAGATATTGCTAGATTGAAGGTGATGCGTGAGAAGCCTATCGAGGAGTTCAAAGAACTCGATGAGGTGGATGATGTTTGGTAGATAGTAAACTAGTTACAACTAAAGAATAATTGTATTTTTTATTTCAAAGGTGGTTCTCATAAATCAAAACAACATTAGTGAAATATATTGAACATTACAAAACGGCATTTATGGGAAAGGTCTTTGCTGTAGGTGTTGGACCAGGATCACCAAAATATGTAACTGAAATAGTAAAGGAAATAGTATTAAATTCAGATATTGTGATTGGCTACAAATACACGCTCAAAACGATAGAGTCACTCTTGAAAAATAAAGAGATACATGAAATTACCATGAAGGACCAAGAAGAGGCGTACCAAAAGGTCTCAAAAACCCTAGGAAACAAGACATGTGTTGTTCCCTTCACAGGAGATGTGAATTTTTCAGAATCAGAAGTAGTAGACAGATTAATTGAGATATTTGGAGATGTACAAATTATTCCCGGAATCAGTTCCACACAGGTAGCCGCGTCAAAGGCAAGAGTACCTACAGATAAAAGCAAAGTCATCACCATGCATATTTCTACAAGTATTGAGGAGAAGAAACTTGAGCTTCAAAAGGCACTCATTGATGGGTTTAGTGTCATACTTGTGCCAAGACCTTGGCCAAAGGAACCTTCCAAGCACTTTATGCAATCTGAAATAGCAATATACCTGAGAGAACATGGCTTTGACACTTCAAAGATAAAGGTGCATGTCTTTGAGTTTCTAACTACTGAGAAGGAGACACATTTTATTGGTATGGTAAAAGATTTGGAAGGAAAACAATTTTCTGATCTTTCAGTAATGGTCTTTGATCAGACAAAGCTAGAGTCTTACATTAATTTTAAATAATTTAATGAAGGCCCGCGTTGTGAGATGTTGCACCAATTGTATATGATTGGGTTGGAGGCATTGAAATTATCAAACCATTCATCCAAGTGTATTGTGGATCATAAAATCTGACGATTCCAGTTTCATTTACAACAACCATGAATGTTTGACCTGGTGCAATTTTACCGCTTGCTATCTTTCCATCAGGAGTAAATGGATTGTCATTTTTTTGTGTACTAACACCGCTAAGAATGGTATGTTCAATAGAATCATTGTTTACCCAAATTATTGGAGTGCCAGGAGATATCTGTATAGTATCTGGCGTATAGTAGGTATTGTATTGATTATACGTTTGTTGAGTTGCGGTTCCCTTTGGTGATGATGAACCAGGGTTTATACTAATTGTAATTGGTGCAATTTGTCCTGTGGTTGCAGTAGATGAAATGATAATTCCATTTATCCACGTATATGTTGGATCAAAGAACTGTGTAGAACCAGTGTTAGTAAATGTCATTTGATAATGCTGTCCTGGAGCTATGTCACCACTGTCAATATTACTATCTGAGATAAAGTGAGGACTGACTGGTTTTCCGGTAGAACCTTTTCCACCAGTACTATCTGTTGTGGATAACAATTGACCACTCATTATTCTATGTGGAACAGAATCGTTGTTAGTCCAAACTACAGTGGTGCCAGGAGTAATTTGGAGTGATGATGGTGAAAGGAACTGTCCATTGTTAGGATCAGATGCGCCTGATATGATATTCATTTGAACTACGTTTGTTTGTGTAGATTGAGAAAGTGGTGCAATGATTCCCACCATGAATTGGTATGTAGGATCAAAGAATGTAATGTCACCCGCTGTTTGGTTTTGTGGAATGTTGTAACGCGCTGCAATTTTTGGATTTAAAGATTGAGTGGTGTCAAAATTAGTTATTGTAAATTGGAATGATTGACCTGGTGCAATAGAACCACTATCGATTTTACCATCAGAGGTAAAAACTGCAGTTGATTGATCAGTTACAAGTGGTTTTGCCACACCGCTCATTATTCTATGTGGAACAGAATCGTTGTTAGTCCAAACTACAGTGGTGCCAGAGGCTATCTGTATGTTTGATGGAGAATAGTGTACTTGATTATTGATATTAGAAGCACCGTATACGATACTTATACTCACTTTGGTTGAAGATGGTTGTTGAGTAGTGGTTGGTGTTGTAGTTGGTTTTGTGGTTACGATATTGGCAGATATTATTTTAGCACTATAACTTACTTTTAGAGTTTCAGAGCCGGTTATCTTTCCTGATATGCTAAAGACAGAACCGTCTTGGTTGCTACCTACAACTCTTCCAAACAAATTGAGATGGATTATGTTTCCGTTTTGATCTTGTGCATCGCCTTGGATAACAAAATACTTGCTATCTCGTAAGATTGAGATTTGCCACACACCAGAATTAAGATAATTTGCACCAGAAATCGTAACAAGCCCGTTATCAAGGGTGGCTTGCGTGTCGCTTCCAGTTATAGTTCCTGTTGTAATCTGTAAAGCAATATTTGAATCAAAAATGGTTTTATTTCCTGAAAGATATCCCGAGGCATCAATCAAGTATTTACCGTTAGATGAAAAATCAGAATAGGCATTAGGCAAATACAATGTAGTAGTAACAAGTCCTGCAATTACCATTAGAAATAGGAATACGTATTTCACTAGATTATCCAACACCATATTGCATATTTAATTACTAGGTATAATTTATCACACAATTAAGCAATTCCCGGTTAATTTTATTTACAAACTAGATTTTGCATTAACTACACTTGATCCAAAATGTTGAATCATGTAATATTCAATGAATCCTCCTGCAAGAAGTAGGGCCAAAACGATTCCTATCTCTATAGCAGTCTGACGAAGTTCGATTTTTAGGGATTTTTTTCTTATTATTACAAGTATTAGTAAGAGGCTTCTTGACATTCCAATCGAGTAGGCTGCGAGTTCCATCACACCAAAGGGAGACAAATAAAGCAGTGCTAGTGCAGGGACCTTTGCAAGTGCTGGAGTTGTTGATACCAATGCCTCAAATGCAACCCCCGTTGACCAAGCTGCAAATATGCCCCATGCTAGTCCAAAACCAGGAATAAACATAGGTAATGCAACTGATGAATTGTGTTCAAAAATTCCTATAGCATTAATTCCTTCAACTACTTTTTGAAATTCTTTAAGAAATGTTTGTGATTCCTCATCAGATAATTTACTTTGAGTTCCAATTAAATAAGATAAAGAGAAAATTCCGATGAAAGCAACAAATACTAGAACTCTTTGTTTCCTAAACATAATCCATTTTTAAGAGAACTATATTTGAGGTTGGTGGTTGGATCAGATTTAATTAAAAGTCACATTATGAGACCTTGTTGAAAGAAGAGGTTTCCTCGGCCATAACTTATGCACTAAGTAAAGGATTTCAGATTCATCCTGATGCGTTTAAGATATTAGAAAAAATTGACGTAAAAGAACTTCAGAGTATAATCAAACAAGTAGTCCGGGAAAAATCTAAACAAAATATGTTTTTGATTAATCAAAGTGACCTCAAAATGTTTGTAGAATCAGAGATAGACGATAGTATTGAAAATAACCATGTAATTATGTTTGATCCTACAAAAAAGGTTACATCTGCAGAAGGGATTGAGGGATTTCATGCATTATTTCGAGATAGGTATTCAAAACTGCTCAAAATCATGATGCAGCGTTCACAGTCAAAGAAACTAACTCCCATCTCAAACGTGACAAATGGCAAGTTAGATGAAGGAACCTACATCGCAGGCCTGTTGATGGACAGAAGAATAGATAGGGATGTCACAAAGCTTGTCATAGATGACCCCACTGGTTCAATAGAACTATTAATTTTCAATAAAGAGATACAGGACACTGCAAATTCCCTACAGATTGATCAGTTTGTCATGGTATCAATTGCAAGTGGAAAGAATGGAGGATTTTTTGTCAAAGAAATACTTGTTCCAGACATACCTGATCACATAGCAAATCGTTCAAAGACTGAGACCTATGCCGTCTTCATTTCGGATTTACACGTGGGAAGTAAATTCTTTATGGAAAAAGAGTTTACAGAGTTTGTTTCATGGCTTTCAAGCCCTGACCCTATAGCAAGAAAGGTCAGGTTTGTACTGGTGGGAGGAGACATTATTGATGGAATAGGAATCTTCCCAAACCAAGACAAAGAACTATTGCTACTAGACGTGGACCAGCAGATGGCAAAGGCTACTGAACTTTTAGATAAAATTCCAAAACACATCAAGGTCTTCATCATTCCCGGAAACCATGACCCGGGAAGAAGAGCACTTCCCCAGCCAGCGATTCCAGAAAAGTATAACATGCATCTTTGGAATCGAGAAAATTTTTTCATGTTGGGTAATCCCTCAATGGTTGAGCTAAACGGTGTAAAGATACTGATGTTCCATGGCCAAAGTCTTGATGATGTTGTTGGTAACACTCCAGGATTGAGTTATGCACAACCTGCAAAAGCCATGCGGGTTTTGCTAAAAACCAGGCACCTCAGCTCAATATATGGCAAAAGAACGCCGATTGCACCCGAGTTAGAGGACATGATGGTAATATCTGAAGTTCCAGACATCTTTCATTCTGGTCACATACATGTTGTTGAACTTGACATGTACAAAGGGACACTGATTGTAAACTCTGGTGCATGGCAAAGCCAGACTCCATTCCAAGCAAGTGTTGGAATCAGCCCTACTCCTGGGATTGCCATTATTGTAAACTTGGCTACAATGAAGGTTTTTACAAAAGACTTTACAGAAAATTTCAGCTAAGACTACACAAGATCTTCCAGAGTTAGATCTTCTTTGAATGCTTTTTTCACAGTATCAGCATTTAATGTTAGATTGAATTTTTTGGTTCTGCCATGCATTCCTTGATGAATAATTTTTCCTGTAATTAGTCCAGTCATTTCTATCTCGCTTAACATTTGTGTAATTCTGCGCTGCGTGAGTTCTTTTTGTCTTGTAATTTTACAGAGGTTTTTGTATGATTGGTATATTTCGCCGGTGGTATTTCCACCTGCCTTCATTACTGCAAGTATTAGCAGTTTTTCATGTAATGGGTATGAGTTTAATGCCGTAGTTTCCTTGTCTTCTTCCATCTTAAGGGAGGCCCTTCGTATGTGATCTTCTTTTACAGTATCAGATTGTTCACGCTCGGCCATCTCACCTGCTACTCTTAACAGGTCTATGGCCCTCCTTGCATCACCATGTTCCTGACCTGACATGGCAGAACAGAGGTTTAGGGCTGCTGCTTCTACGGAATTAGGTATGAAGGCTACCTTGATACGTTCTTCAAGGATCTCCTTAATTTGCTCAACCGTATAATTTGTAAAGACAATCTCTTCCTCACTCATACTGCTTAAAACTCTGGGATCTAGTCTTTCTTTGAATGTAAGATCATTAGAAATTCCTATCAAGGTCAGTGTGCCCTTTTTTAGTCTCTCATTGGCCCTCGTTAGAGAATATAGTATATCCTTGCCTGATTTTGAAATAAGTTCTGCAAGAAAGTCGATTTCGTCCACTACAAATACTGTATTTAGTTCATCTTCCTCAATTTTGGCAATAATTCGATTGAATACTTCACTAATAGAAAGGCCAGTAGATGGTAATTGTTTACCTTTCAGACCTAACTGTCCACCCAATTTTACTAGTAATCCATAAAGTGTGGTCTCTTCTTTTGAGTTTGCATAAAGTAAGTGGATAGGAAAGGAATTATCCTTCACTCGTTCTTGTATTTTATCTAGAACTTTTTTTACTACAAGAGTTTTACCGACTCCAGGTTTTCCATAAACTAACAGGTTGGAAGGACGAGATTTTTTTAATAATGGTAATAATGATTGAGTGACTTTTTTTTGTTCATCTTCTCTATGTAAAATTATGTTAGGAATAAATGAATAATGTAGGACTTCACGATTTTGGAATAGTGATTTACCACTCTGTGCATCATCAAGTAATTTATCAATCGGATCCTTTGTCATAGACCCACACACCACTGTTTCGTCTCTATCCACATATGGACTCTACCATACTAATTAGATTAGAATAGAATAACTAAACCAAATTTAGTATATCATTAATTATTTTTATTTTATTTTTCATTAAAAAATATTTTTAATAAAGCTAGAGTGGAAGTATAGGTGTGTGGGTCTTCCTAGGAGGATCTTAACAATTAGTGAACTTTCTGTTAACTTTTGGTCCAGAAGAGCCCGAAATGACCCCTTTATTTCCAGTCTAGGCGTGAAGATGAGTCTTAACATTGTTAATATCCTCAAGAATACCCCTTTGTTTCCACTCCAGGCGTGAATTTTAAGGGTATTTGGATATAAGGCCTAGAGAGGTTGTTAAGATGCTAAAAACATCCATTCGTGGCCTAGGCAGTGAATGTTAACAAACCTAGGTGTTAACAATTCTTCTATGATCTGTTCAAGTGTTAACGGGTTGCCAGATCGATCCCAATGGCCCGAAAAAGAATCAGAATAGACTTGGAAGACTCGGATGGAGCCAAGTACAACTTTAGCCTAGAAGGTAACGTTACCCGTGAAAAAATGCTAAAGATATTCGAATTGATGAACCTAATGAATATAGAAGAGCCAGAGGCTGCAACTCAATTGGATTCTGTAGGCGCCAAGATCTGGAATGTTATAGACAAGAACTTTCCAATAGGCAAATTTACCTCCTCAATGATATTGGAAAAATATGAAGATGAGTACGAGGAACCAATTAAACTAAGTGTGATCTCTACATATCTTTCCAGATTTGCCGTAAAGGGAAGGGTAGTTAGAGAAAAACAAGGAAAAGAGTGGGCCTACCAGATACTAAAGATAGCCCAAAGAGAAAAGAATTCGACTTAGGAGATTACTACCTTTTTGACTACCAGGTGATCACCATCTATTGTGATCTTTACATAATCCCCTTTCTGAAGCTCTAGAAATTTTCTAAAGTCTTTGGGAATTGAGATTGTTCCTGCAGTAGTAATTTTGATTAATTGTTCGTTAGGCACGTTATAATATTATAAGAACAATAATTTAAGAATTTAGTATTAACTAGGATTATTAATTTATAATGATTTTGGATAACTATGACATGAAATTGAAGGGTTTGATGACAAGTCTAACCAAAAATTACTTGGATGGAAAATTTCAATTTCTTGATCTATACTACTAATGTCCTAAAAATTACTGGGCTGGAGCCATCTTGACAACCCCTATCCTTGTCAAGCCCTTGTCAGTTATTTTGTAGGAAAATGGCTTTGTTGACATGTCTCTTTCAACCAAACCATCCTCAAATAACTTCTTTAGCATACGTGATGTATGTTCTCGAGTCCTCCCTATTGTGACCTGGATGTCACGTGATGTCATAGGTCTCTCTGTGATTAATCGTAGAACATGATCAGTAGCACTAGCAAATTGCATATTCTGAATTCTATCCTTTGGCTTTTCCTCTTTGACCATTACTAGAGGCTCTTGCTGTACTTTTTGCTCCTTTGGCTTTGGAATTTGTGCCTGAGAAATTTCCTCTGTTTCTTGTGTCATTTCTAATGAATCTAAACGAATTTTCATATCAATTAGTAAGTTTTCATAATATTGTAAGCATTCTGTTAGAATTTTTGCATTTTCAGTCTCTGATACTAGTCGCGGCTTTACCTTTTTGTATACTGTAACAGCTACAAGCCCGCCAATAAATGAAGCAAAGACGGCTAAAATGACACTTACATCTGGAATGTCTACTAACATCACGGTGTTACATTAGATGATGTGATTTATCATATTTGAGTAAAATTATTTCACACCTTACACATCAACATCAAACGTGTTTATCACAACTCATCACAACATCTTCATGAAAACATGCCTAGATTGAAGCCAAATCATAGTTTACAGGTTCGTTTTAACAACTCTCGTATCACAGATATGATTTCTTCCTCACGTTCTGGAAAAACATCACTACTTTTAATCACAGAAATTTGTTCAGAAAGGCGATTTATCACATCCATATCATCATCACTGAGCACGCCTAGGCCTCTGAGCAGGATCCACGAATAGCATAATGCAGTCAACTTGTCTTTACATTGAGTTACTTGTCGATAAAATGCTCCTTTACTGATAGTAAACTGAGAGTCTACAAGTTCCCTTCGTTTTAAAATAATTTCAATTTGTCTTTCAGTAAATAATGATTTTTCTATTATTTGTCTTGTAATATTATTAAAATTATCAGGTGGGGGATCGCTCATAGCTATACAAATCTGTATAACTATATTCAATTAAACTTTTAATCAATAGGTATTCAACCACTTCGTATGCTAAAGACAGAAAATTATCTTCATGCTATTAGGAAGAAAAAGGGGACACTTCTCTTCGTATTAATCGACTCTGAAAATTCTGCGGGACACTCTGCTTCAACTTTAGCAAAAGAAGCAGAGAAGAGTGGAGCTTCTGCAATTTTGGTTGGTGGTTCATCAGCTACTGATCAGCTCACCATGACTGAGACTGTATCTAGCATCAAAAAAGCAGTCAAGATACCTGTAATTCTCTTTCCTGGTAACGTTACAGGCGTGGTTCCTGGTGCCGATGCAATACTTTTTAGCTCACTTTTGAACTCGGATAATCCATACTTTATCTCACAGGCACAAGCACTAGGGGCACCAAGTGTTCTAAGATTTGGTCTTGAGCCACTCCCTACAGCCTACATCATTATTGGTGAGGGAACTACCGTATGGCATGTAGGTTCAGTGAGAACAATTCCCTTTGACAAGCCTGGACTGGCTGTTATGTATGCCCTTTCTGCCCAATTCATGGGAATGCGATTTGTATATCTTGAAGCAGGTTCTGGAGCCAAATCTAATGTAAAACCCGAGATGGTTACTGCAGTAAGGAAACTTTTCAAGGGATTTCTTATAGTTGGGGGAGGTATTCGTAGCCCAGAAACTGCCGAACAGATATCCAAGGCTGGTGCAGACGCCATAGTGATTGGAACCTTCATTGAGAAGGGTGGAAGTTTCAAAACGATTTCCGATATCGTAAAAGCCATCCAATCTGTAAGGAAATAGCATGTCTGAGAACCTAGCACTGAGACTCAAAGAAGTCCCAATGCCTCAAGACTATTTTGAGTATTACACTAAATTATCAGAAGAAGTCTTTACTATTTTTGAACAGGCCGCATCTGCCAAGGCAACACTTGCAGATTCTTCTGGTATGGTGGAACCAAAAATCGCTTTTGATCTTGCAGATCGTGTATCTAAAATGCACGACATTGACGTAACTGACAATCTGAGGTCTCTCATTCAAAATACTACCAAAGAATTAGCCGCCCTCAAACTTGCAGAAGATATTGCACAAGGCAAGTATTCTGGACCTGAGACGGCGCTTCAGGAAAAGCTTGACCTTGCGGTGCGTGTGGCTCTGGCTATAGTTACAGAAGGAGTTACCATTGCTCCACTCCAAGGGATAAGTGAGGTTCAGATCAAGAAAAATGCAGATGGCTCCGAATATCTATCTGTGTCATTTGCAGGTCCTATCAGATCAGCAGGAGGCACTGAAGCTGCCTCTACAATGCTCATCGCAGATCATGTACGAAAGATAGCCGGACTTGCAAAATATCAAGCAAATTCATTTGATGATGAGACCGGCCGATTTGTCGAAGAGTTAAGGGTATACGAAAGAGAAGTTGGAAGCTTTCAATTCCATGTTCCAGATCAGGATGTGATAAATGTCATCTCTAATCTACCAGTTGAACTTGATGGTGTAGATACTGACCTAGTTGAGATTGTCAGCCATAGAAACATGGTGCGAATAGGTACCAATAGGGTAAGAGGAGGAGCCCTTCGTGTGCTAAATGACGGTCTCATTGGAAGATCCCGTAAACTGCTCAAACTCATTGAATTGTACAAACTCGATGGTTGGGATTGGCTTAAGGACCTCAAAGGGGCCATCCAGACAGGTGATGCAGATGCGGCAGCTCATAGAATGAGAGAGGTGATTACTGGAAGATCAGTACTTTCCATGCCTAAAAAACTGGGGGGGTTCCGATTAAGATATGGTCGTTCGTGTAATACTGGGTTTGCCTCAATTGGTATTCATCCTGTGGTTGCAGAGATACTGGACCATGCCATAGCCGTAGGTACTCAGATTAAACTTGATGTCCCTGGAAAAGCTTCTACTGTAGCCTTTGTGGACTCTATTGACACACCAATTGTCAGACTAACTAACGGCAATGTTGTAAAAATAAAAGATACTGCACATGGAATTCATCTAAAACCACACATTGCAAAGATTCTACATCTTGGAGACATTTTGATTAGTTATGGAGACTTTTTGGAAAACAATGCCGAGCTTGTACCCACTGGATACGTGGAAGAGTTTTGGGCTCAGGAATTGCAAGACAAAGTAACCAAGTATGAACCAAATGATATTGAACTTCTAAGCTATGTAGACAAGATACCTGATCTGGAAGAAGCATTTAGGATATCACTAAATTTTGGCATTGGCCTTCATCCACATTATCTCTATTATTGGGATCAAATCACAATCGAAGAATTTGAAAAAATTCTCAAACCCACAAAATCTGAATCAGATCTTATCATTTATCCAATTGATGCAAAAGACATTTTGGAAAAATTGGGTGTTCCTCACGAAGTTGCAGGTAACACCATTCTCCTAAAAGATGTAGAAGCCAAAATTTTCTTTTATTTATTATTTAGAAAACCAATCCAACTTGAAAAAGATCTTTCTGTTCCACAGATCATAACAAAATCATCTGACATAAAAATACCAAATAAATTTTCAACCTCTATTGGAGTAAGGGTAGGGAGACCAGAAAAAGCTGCACTACGAAAAATGAAACCTCCAGTCCATACTTTATTTCCAGTGGGAAACAAAGGTGGAGCATCCCGTGATTTGCTCAAGGCTGCAAAACAACCAAACTTTTATTGTAACATATACAACAGATTCTGCAAAAACTGTAACGTACCTGTCATCAGTATAGCATGTCCAAAATGTAATACAAAAACAAGTGTGATTTTCATATGTAACAAGTGTAGGGATGAGCTTGAAACGGACTATTGCGCAAAATGTAAATCACGAACACATGCACACACATATCGCTCATTTCCTCTCAAAGATCTCCTATATGCTGCTCAAGAAAGGACTGGATTTAGAGCCCAAG
The DNA here is from genome assembly GCA_025451075.1 of Nitrosotalea sp. Lineage (GTDB taxonomy): Archaea > Thermoproteota > Nitrososphaeria > Nitrososphaerales > Nitrosopumilaceae > Nitrosotalea. The sequence goes on from JANWLA010000007.1 coordinate 20,017, forward strand.
AGCCATTCAAGGGCGTAAAGGAGCTCATAAACCAAGACAGAGTGCCAGAACCGCTTGAAAAGGGTCTGATAAGACAAAGTCTTGGGCTCAATGTCTTCAAGGACGGGACAATTAGATTTGATACAACAAACGCCCCACTCTCACACTTCAAACCTTCTTGGATTGGAACAACGCCAGAGAAACTAGTCAAACTTGGATACACTCATGATACCAATGGCAATCCGCTTGAAAACTCTGACCAGTTGGTAGAACTCAGAGTGCAAGATGTGGTAATTCCTAAAGAATGTGGAGACAGTCTTGTCTTTGTCTGTCAATATATTGACCGAGAGCTTGCAAAACTCTTTGGACGTCAGCCATTTTACAATGTAAAAAATACTGATGATCTTGTAGGTCAACTTATCATTGGTCTTGCACCACATACATCTGTTGGAATTGTGGGAAGAATAATTGGATACACCAATACCCAGGTGTGTCTTGGGACTGCAGTATGGCATTCTGCAAAAAGACGTGATGCCGACGGTGATGCAGACTCTATAATGTTGTTAATGGATAGTTTACTTAATTTCTCAAGATTGTTCTTGTCTGACAGAATAGGTGGATTGATGGATGCACCACTGCTTGTTCAACCTATTGTGATTCCTCAAGAGGTACAAAGACAAGCTCACAACTTTGAGGTTGTAAAGACCTACCCACTTTCATTCTTTGAAGCTACTCTTAGAAAGGAAAAAGCAAGTGAGATCAAAGATGTCGAGATTCTAAAATCAAGATTAGAAACAGAAAGACAATTTCTTGGACATGATTTTACACATGTTACATCTACTTTGACCACATCGAAATCAAGAAGTGCCTACTCTACACTTGGTTCACTGCTTGAGAAACTTGACATGCAAATCAGAACTGCAGATATCATAAATGCAGTTGACCCAAGTGAGGTTGTATCGATGGTAATGACTACTCACCTTCTACCTGATATAATGGGTAACCTTCGGGCTTATTCAGGCCAATCTTTTCGTTGTACTGCATGCGGTGCAAGTTACAGGAGAGTTCCTCTCATAGGAAAATGTCTTGAATGTGACAATAAACTAATTCAAACCATGACTAGACCATCTGTGCAAAAATATCTCAAACTTGCAAGAAGAATGCTCAACAAGTATACAATCACACCCTATCTTCGAGGACGTGTGCTCTCTCTTTTGGATGAACTAGAACTAGTATTTGGTAAAGAAGAAAGTAGTCAATCCATTCTTACAGACTTTGCCTAGCGAATCTTGATGTAATCGTAACCGCCATGCTTGCTTTCAAAACAATAGCGGACCTTTTGGAAGTCTTTTCTAAATTTCTTGACCTCTAGTGCTACTTTTTTCTTGTCTTTTTTGTCTACCACTACTTTTTTGATAAATTCAGCTATTTGCTTCATGTCTGATTCTTTCATGCCAAGTCGTGTGAGTTCTGCAACACCAAGTCTCATTCCACCCGGATGGAAATAATTACGTCCTGCCTTGATGTCTCCTGGTATGAGCTGCCTGTTTACAATTATGTTTGCTTTCTCAAGATCTGCTTCAATTGATCCGCCATCACCAAATGAAAGCACGTTTACAACTATCTGATGAGATTTTGTAAATCCTCGTTTTTCACCAAGTACTGAAAAACCAAACGAGTTAAGCGCCTCTGCAAGTGCCTTTGCATTCTTTATGACTTGAACTGCATATTTTTTACCAAACTCTAACATCTCTGCATAAGCAATTGCCTTTCCTGCCATGTGATGCAAGTGATGATTACTGGTCATTCCTGGGAATGTGGCCCTCTTGATACCTTCACCATATTTTTCAAATGAGCAGACCATTCCACCTTGAGGACCAAACAAAGTCTTGTGTGTACTCATTGTCATTGCATCTGCACCTTCTCTTAGTGGATCTTGGAACTGTCCACCTGCAATCAGGCCTGCAACGTGAGCACCATCATAATTGATAAACATATTGTAACTTTTCAGAAAGTCTGCAAGTTCTTTAACTGGATGTGGAAACAAGAACACCGAACCACCAAACATTGCTAGTTTAGGAATCTTTCCAGCTTTTTCAAGTTCCTTGACTTTTTCTTTTGTCTTGTCAACATCAATTGTCATCTCTTCTGCATCAAACGGATAGAATTCAATGTCTAATCCATGTACAAGACCTGCAGTACCTGCATGTTCTTTCTTTCCATGTGATATGTGGCCTCCAGATGGAATGGAAGGTGCAAGCATTGTATCTCCTGGATTTGTGAATGCTGAATAGATAGCTAGATTGGCTACGACACCAGAAATTGGTCTTACATCAACAAACTCTGCCTTGAATAATTTTTTTGCAAGTGCCATACACTTGAATTCTACCTCATCAATGTAGATACAACCTGCATAAACTCGCTCACCCGGCCAACCTTCTGCATATCTATTGGCAAAGTCCGAAACTGTTGCCTCTCTGACTGCTGGACTTGTGACATTTTCACTTGCGATTAGAGGAATTGAATTTGCAAACCATTGATTGTGAGTCTTTAGCAATGAAAGTACTTCATTGTAAGATGAGCGCGGTGAAGAACGAGACATGTCTAGTTCCGTCAGTTTTCCTAATTTAAAAACATCGTTCGGCTATGTTAAAAATTATCTATTTCAAGTGTAAAGGCTTTTGATCTCATAAGACATAATAAGGGAAAATCGACCTCTTGCAAATATGTCAATTCAGTCTTCTTCTGGTGGTATACCAGTTGTTATTCTAAAGGACGGTGCTCAAC
>JANWLA010000008.1 GCA_025451075.1 Nitrosotalea sp.
AAAAAGAGGTGAATGATCAAAGAATGAATTGCCCAGAATGTGATGCAACAATAAAAATTCCAGACGACGCAAGTGTTGGAGAGATAGTCTCATGTCCTGATTGTGGGGCAGATTTTGAGATTGCTTCCAAGAATGGCGGCGCATGTGAATTAAAACATGCTGAGAAAGTTGGCGAAGATTGGGGAGAGTAAATGCCCAAAGTTCGAATCGTGTTCGACAGAGTAAGACTGGAAGAGAAGATGCTCGAGCAAAAAGCAATCGAGCTTGGACACGATACGAAGATGATCGATGCCAAGACTACCCAATTTACCACCGAAAGTAAAAAAAATGATTACGATTTCGGAGATGTTGTTTTAGAAAGATGTGTCAGTTACTTTCGTGGTCTTCATTTTACAGCAGCCCTTGAATTTTTAGACATTCCAGTAATTAACAGGACCGAAGTTGCAAACAACTGTGGAAATAAAATGCTGACTTCATTGTTGTTAAAAAAACACAACGTACCTACTCCAAAAACATACTTTACATTCTCATCAGAAGCAGCAGTTGAAACACTAGAAAAAGACGGCTACCCGCTTGTGATAAAGCCAATCATAGGGAGTTGGGGAAGAGGGGTGGTACCTCTAAGAGACAGGGAGACGGCTGATGCAATAATTGAGGTCAGAGAACTAAATGATGGACCCTTGGATAGAATTTACTACCTACAAGAGGTTGTTACGCGTCCACCAAGAGACATACGCGCTATATCTGTAGGAGACCAGCTGATCGCTGCAATGTATAGAACGTCTACGGGTGGTTTTAAGACAAATATTGCTCTTGGAGCAGAACCAATTGCATGTGAGATCACAAAGGAGTTGGAGGATATTTGTATGAAGGCATCAAAGGCAGTAGGAGGTGGAATCTTGGGAATTGATGTCATGGAAGACGAAAAACGCGGATTTGTAGTCCATGAAGTAAATAATACAGTAGAGTTCAAGGGACTAGCAAAAGTTGCCAAAAGAAACATCCCAAAAGAAATGATCGACTATGCAATAAGTTATGCCAAGCGATAGATTCCAAAAGTTGAAAAAAATTTTAGAGTTTAAATTATACTGTATTATGGTAGGAGAGTATCAATGAAAGTCGGTGTAGTTGGAGCATCAGGATATGTAGGTGGAGAAATTCTCAGGCTACTAGTAAGTCACCCACATGCAGAAATTTCAATGGTAACTTCAAGACAATATGTTGGAGAATACATCTCCAGAATACAACCAAGCTTGAAGGGATTTACAGACATGACATTTTCAGAACTTGATTATGATAAACTAACAGACAAGTGTGATTTGGTATTTACAGCAGTACCACATGGAACTGCAGTAGACATTGTAAAAGCACTCTATGACAGAGGAATGAAAGTAATTGATCTTAGTGCAGATTATAGACTACACAATCCTGCAGATTATGACAAGTGGTATGGCTGGCAACATCCACATCCAGAGTTGCTAGAAAAATCAGTCTTTGGAGTTCCAGAACTTCACAGAGAAGAGATAAAAAAATCACAGATTGTATCATGCCCTGGATGCATGGCAGTAACATCAATTCTTGGATTATACCCATTGATCAAAAAGAAGATTATTGATACAGAACACATTATAGTTGATTCAAAGATTGGTTCTTCTGGCGCAGGTGCAGGAACCGTTTCAGGTACACACCATGCAATGAGGTCAGGTGTGATTAGACCATACAAGCCAGCAAAGCACAGACATACCGGAGAGATAGAACAAGAGCTAAGCATTGCAAACGGTGGAAAAATCAAAGTATCAATGAGTCCACATGCAGTAGACATCGTAAGAGGAATTCTTTGTACAAATCATGTCTTTCTCAATCAACCAGTAAGCGAGATGGATTTGTGGAAGATGTATCGTGAGCAATACCAAAATGAAAAATTCATCAGACTGATTCGTGACAAAAAAGGATTTTACAAATTCCCAGATCCAAAGTTTGTGGTAGGTTCCAACTTTTGTGATGTAGGATTTGACATTGACGAAGACAATAACAGAGTTGTGGTTCTTTCAGCATCAGACAACCTCATGAAGGGTGCAGCAGGATCTGCCATCCAAAACATGAATGTCATGGCAGGATTCAACGAAATGGAAGGAATCGCATATTCTCCTCTAACTCCTGTGTAAAAAAAATGATTACAATAAAAATAGGAGGAAGTGTGGTAGATGGCCTTCATCCTACTACAATATCAGACATAAAAAAAGTCTCAGAAAATGAAAAACTCATCATAGTGCACGGCGGAGGAAAAGAAGTAACAAAAATTTCAGAGGCTCTTGGAAAGGAACAAAAATTCATTGTCTCCCCAGGAGGGATCAAGAGCAGATTCACGGACAAGGAAACTGCAGAGATATTTACAATGGTCATGTCTGGAAAAATAAACAAGATGATAGTTGGCATGCTTCAAAAACATGGAATCAATGCAGTTGGACTCTCAGGAATTGATGGCAAGATAATCCAAGCTGAGCGAAAAAAGAAACTAATTGTAATGAACGAAAAAGGTCGCAAGATGGTAATTGACGGAGGCTATACAGGAAAGATACGAGATGTCAATACGGGATTAATTCAATCCATTTTAGACCAAGGATATGTTCCGGTCATATCTCCAATTGCAATCAGTGAGGAGTGTGATTTTCTCAATGTTGATGGAGACAGAGCAGCTGCATATGTGGCAGGCAAGATGAAGTCTGATAGGATACTATTTCTGACAAATGTAGATGGTTTACTCATGGACGAAAAGCTAGTCAAAAAGTTGTCACTGGCAGAGGCAAAGGAAATTTTGCCAAAGATTGGATTTGGAATGGAAAAGAAGATACTTGCAGCAACAGAAGCCTTGGAGATGGGAGTCAGGGAAGCACTAGTTGCAAACGGCAAAAAGGAAAACCCAATATCTGCGGCAATTTCTCATGACAATTGTACGGTGATATCAAAATGACAGAAGACCAATTCATGGGAAATATCTACCAGAGATTTCCTGTAACAATAGAACGTGGACTTGGAGCCCATGTATGGGATGCAAGTGGAAAAGAGTACATTGATTGCATGGGTGGATATGGTGTAGCACTAGTTGGTCACTGTAACCCCCGAGTAGTAAAAGAGATCAAGGCTCAGCTTGACAAAATCATTACCGTACATAGTTCATTATACAACAAGACACGGGAAGTGTTTCTTGAAAAACTAATTAAAATTTCACCAAAGAGCCTCAGTCAGGTATATCTAAACAACAGCGGAACAGAGGCGGTTGAAGCTGCAATCAAGTTTGCACGCAAGTTTACAGGAAAGAAAAAGATGGTTGCAATGAATGGCTCATACCATGGGAAATCACTTGGCGCACTGTCAGTTACATTCAATCAAAAATATCGCAAGGCATTTGAGCCTCTTGTTGATACAGTGAGCTTTTCATCATTTGGAGATATTGAAGCATTACGAAATACAGTAGATTCGGACACTGCAATGATAATCATAGAGCCAATCCAAGGAGAGAGTGGAATCAATGTTGCACCAGATGGGTTTTTACAACAAGTCAGAAAGTTATGTGATGAAAAAGGAATTGTTCTAGTTTTTGATGAAATTCAAGCAGGTCTTGGAAGAACTGGAAAGATGTGGGCAAGCCAACATTGGGATACAGTACCTGACATCATGTGTCTTGCAAAAGGCATTGCAGGTGGTGTACCAATGGGTGCAACACTAGTGAGGCCAGACATTTTAGCGTCAATCAACAAGGGAGAACAATCATCAACATTTGGCGGTAATCCATTATCATGTGCAGCAGGAATTGGAGCCATTGATGCACTAACAGAAGACAAGTTAGTTGAGAACGCAGAGAAGAATGGAAAAATATTCAGAGAAGGATTGGAGAGATTAAAAGAAAAACACAAGATAATCCGAGAGATAAGAGGTAAGGGATTGATGATTGGAGTTGAGATGAAGTTTGAAGTAAAGGACATATTGTTTGACGGAATTGCAAATAATTTGTTGTTACTTTATTCTGGTAAAAATATACTACGACTATTACCGCCTCTAGTCATATCAGAGTCTGACATAAACAAAGCTTTAGAAACTCTGGATGTAATACTAACAAAAGAGGAGCAGAGAAGAAATGTCTAGAGACAAGACAGACGAGACAATAATTGAGATGCTTAAAAAAGATTCAAGACAGTCTTTTGTAGAAATTGGTGAAAAACTAGGATTATCAGAATCCGCAGTAAGGCGAAGAGTAAAAAATCTTACAGACGGAGGCACAATAAAGAAATTTACAATTGAAACAGGTGATGCTAATTCTACCAGTGCAATAATTTTGATCTCAGTTGATTCATCAACGGATACGTCAAAGGTGTCTGCAAAACTTTCTAAACTGCGTGGAGTACACACAGTATTTGAGATAACAGGTCAATATGACATTGCCACAATAATCAAAGCACCGACAATTACTGACATTAACGTATGCATTGATGAATTACGAAAGGTTCCAGGTGTGTTTGACACAAACACTGTCATAATATTGCGCACAGTCACATAAAACGAATTTCGTTATATAATTATGAAATTCGCCTAAAATCGCTCCAAAAACACTAAAACTAGACGATTTCTGTACGAATATGTTTATATTCGCAAAACCAAGTAAAAAATCTAGAAATGGACGATGCAAACTATTACGCATATCAATATAATGAGACAGGTGTAAAACCAAAGAAAATTAGAATACTAGACAGTACCTTGAGGGAGGGAGAACAACACCCAGGTGTTACTTTTTCAAACAAGCAAAGAATTCAGATTGCATGGATGTTAGATTATTTTGGAGTTGATCAAATTGAGATATCACCTATAGTATCTCCTGATCACAAGGAAGCAACAAAAACAATCATCAAGCAGGGATTAAAGGCAGATATTGTAGCACATGTTCGTGCATTAAAAGAAGATGTGGATGTTGCAATTGATTGTGACGCTACTTGGATGGCAACATATCTTGGAATTTCTGAGATCCACATGAAAGATAAGCTTAGAATTACAAGAGAAGAAGCATTACGAAGATCAGTTGAAACAGTAGAATATGCAAAAGCACATGGACTCAAGATGCGATTTACAGTTGAGGACGGCAGTAGAGCAGACCCAGAATTTCTCATGCAAGTCTGCAAGGCAATATCTGATGCAGGTGTTGACAGAATTAGTTTACCAGACACTGTTGGAATAATGAGACCAAATGGAATGTATAATTTTGTAAAGTCAATTAGAGAAGAAATAAAGACTCCACTTGATGTGCACTGCCATAATGATATTGGACTTGCTCTTGCAAATGCATTAGCTGGATGTGATGGTGGTGCAGACCAAATTCACACTACAATAGATGGAATAGGCGAAAGAACTGGAATACCTGCACTTGCAGAAACAGCAGTTGCCTTGACATATCTATACAAGTCACCAAATAATTTTAGGCTAGACATGCTTATGGATCTCTCCAGATTGATTGAGCAGTATACCTCAATTGTTCCCTATGATTCAAAGCCAATTGTAGGGCCCACTGCGTACAAACATAAGGCTGGAACACATCTAGCTGCCATTTTGAGAAATCCTGCAGCATACGAACCAATCGAACCAAAGGTAGTAGGAAATAGGAGAAGAATTGTCTTCGGAGAACTTGCAGGAAAGAATGGTGCTGCATATTTGATGTCACTATTAGGTCTTGAACAAAACGAAGAGCATGCAAAGTCAGTAGCAGCTGGTCTGAAGAACCTAAGGATGGGAGATTTGCTTGAGATACCACTTGACGATAGACTTGAACAAAAGATAATTAATGACACAGAAGTGAAGGTAAAAACAGGAAAATAATATGAAATGCCTAGAATGTGATGCAAACATCAACCCTCCAAAGGACTCGATGGAAGGAGAAATAGTAACTTGTCCTGATTGCGGTGCAAGTTTTGAGCTTACCAAGGGATCCTCCGGTCTTGAGTTAAAACCAGCACAATCTGTTGGTGAGGACTGGGGCCAGTGAGCTCCGGTTTATCGATTCTCTACGATACCATCAGGTGGGAAGAAAAAGCACTCTTTGATGCCGCAAAGGAAAAAGGCATCGATGCAAAGATGGTTGACTGTAAGAATCTGTCCATTAATCTAGATAAAAGCAAGGAAGAATATGGAACGGTAATACAGAGATGTGTCAGCTATTATCGTAGCCTTCACTCTACTGCAGCACTGGAAGGAAAGGGTGTCAACATAATTAATTCATTGAATACTAGCATCTTTGCAGGAAACAAATTATTCACGCACATGCTTTTGCTAAAAAAAGGAATACCCACACCATTTAGTGCAGTTGCTTTTTCACAAGAATCGGCACTTGATCTTCTGGACAAAAAGGGATATCCAATGGTGATAAAACCAACTGTAGGCAGCTGGGGAAGAATGATTGCCATGCTAAAAGACAAGGAATCTGCAGAGGCAATAATAGAAAGCAGAGAAAACATGTATCCAATTTATCAAGTGTACTACCTAGAAGAATTTGTCAACAGACCACCACGTGATATCAGGGCAATAGTAGTGGGGGACAAAGTTGTTGCTGCGATTTACCGCTATTCTGGAGAAGCCCAGTGGAAAACAAACATGGCACTAGGTGGAAGAGCAGAGGAACTCAAGGTTACAAAGGAGTTGGAGGATATTTGTATCAAGGCAAAGGAAGCAGTCCAAGGACAGATAGTTGGAGTAGATCTAATGGAAAGTAAGGAAAACGGCCTTGTTGTTCACGAAGTCAACAATACAACGGAATACAAAAATACTGTCAGAGTTACTGGCGTAAATATACCAGCAATGATGATTGATTACGCAATGAGCCAAGGAAAATAAGAATTGGACTCATCAATAACTAGTACACCAAGATATTCAGTAAAAGTTCTAGAGAAGGCTCTAAGACTCTATACACCATCGCTTTCAGAAAAACCACTTGCTGAGTTTTTGGCAGACAAGTGTGATGATTTTGGTTTTGAAGACATTCGCATAGACGATGTAGGAAATCTCATAGCTATAAAGGGATCTGGACATCCAAGAATAATGTTGTGTGGACACATGGATACAGTTCCAGGAAAGATAAAGGTGAGAAATGAAGATGGCTTCATCTATGGTCGAGGGGCATCAGATGCCAAGGCACCCCTAATCTCAATGCTTCTTGCAGCAGCATCAGTTCAAGGCAATAACAATGGGACAATAACATTTGCGGCAGTAGTAGACGAAGAAGGAAATGCAACAGGAATCAAGAGCCTCGTAAAGCAAAAACCAGAGATAGATTATGCAATATTTGGAGAGCCAAGTGGAATTAAAAATATTACAATTGCGTATAAGGGAAGAATTGCAATAAACCTGAGAGTAAATGTAGGTGATAGTGCACATGCAAGTGCACCATGGCTTGCAAAAAATGCGATTGAGGAATCATATGTATTTACAGCCGCATTGAAAAAATCCCTAGAGCAAAACCAAGAGGGCCTAGCAAAAAGCATGATGCTTACATCATCTCTGACGGAAATCAAGGGAGGTACTAGCCACAACGTAACACCACTAGAATGTGATGCCATAATGGATATTAGGATTCCAGTAAACATGAACTGTAAAATAGTTGGAGAAAGAATTGCAACAACAGTTCAAGAGATTGCAAAAAAACAAGGGGTTAATGCATTTTATTCAGTAATAGATGAAACTGAACCATTTGAAGCACCACACAATTCTCCGCTTGTCAGGGCTTTGACACTTGGAATAATGGATGTAGAAAAGGCAAGACCACAGTTAATCCGAAAGACAGGCACTGGAGATATGAACATAATAGGAAATTCACTAAACATTCCAGTTGTCACATATGGTCCAGGAGATCCTCATGCATCACATACAATTGATGAAAGAGTCTCAACAGATGAGTTTCTAAGAAGCATCGAAGTTTTCAAGAGGATGTTGTCTCATCTCAGAAGATTACATGAGTTCAAAAATCCTTCCACCAAATCCTAAAACGAAGCTCAAAATATAGAGTAGTTAGAGTTTTTTTACAATGTTATGGTTTGTAGGTCTTGGCATTTCAGGTCTTGAGGGAGCAAGTGCAAATGCCATACAAGTTTTAAAAAAGGCAGATATGACATACTTTGAGAATTTTACTAGCCCCATAGGAAGATCAGAATTATTAAAGATAAAAAAACTAGTCAGGGGAAAGATGACCATTGCACCCAGGTGGATGGTAGAAGATGGTAAGGCAATCTTACTTCTTGCCAAAAAGAAAAATGTCGTGTTGCTTGCATATGGAGATCCTTATGTTGCAACAACACACTTGGAACTACGCACGAGGGCAGAAAAAGATAAAATAAAAACCAGAACAATCCACGGTGCATCTGCAATTACATCGTTGATTGGAGAATGCGGACTGCACCATTACAAAATTGGAAGACCTGTGACAATCATGAGAGAGATTCTATCACTAAATACTGTATACTATACGATTTATGAAAACATGATAAAAGGAAATCATAGTTTGTTGATCTTAGAATTCGATAATAGTTCAAATTTCTTTTTGGATCCAAAAGATGCACTATCCAGTTTGCTTGAGACAGAAAATGGACAAAGAAGAAACGTCATTGACCAATCCACATTTGCAATAGTTGCATCAAGGATTGGGTCAAAGAACCAGAAAATAATTTCAGGAAAACTATCATCACTTGCTAAAATAGACTTTGGCAAGCCTCCACATACTATCATCATTCCAGGAAGATTGCATTTTACAGAGCATGATGCAATCAAGATGTTTTCAAAGTGCCTTGATGAGCCATTTGATAATTCGTCAAAGATTCAGAAAATATCAGACCAGATGCTCTCAAAGTATATCCCAAAGGCAAGAAAGGCGCTAGAGGAAGTTATCAAGATGTTCAAAGATGACGCAAGTCTAAAGTCAGTAATAGAAAATGCACAGCTATACATAGATGATTCAGAAAAATTCCAAAGGGACGGGCAAGAAGAACTCGCGGTACTTAGCATAGGATATGCCGAAGGTCTCATGGATGCATTGCGCCTCTCAAAAGGAGTTGACCCATGGGCACAGAGTTTATAGATAAATCAAATTGTAATAGTTTCGCTCTAGTGATAATATTTGGATGCATTTGATAAAGAGATAATCACGGCCTTTTTTGTGGCAGCGCTTTCAGGCGATACCGCTACAGAGATCATACGCAGAAAACTTGCACTCAGTCCAGAATACATACAAGAGCGAATAGAGTATCTTGTAAAAAACGGATTTATTGAAAATAACAAAAAAACCCTCACGGATCTTGGAAGAAATTCCATACGAGTAGTACTGGCAGGCGGAGTTTTTGATATAATCCACCCTGGACACATTCATACGCTTAGAGCAGCAAAAGACCTAGGCAATGTACTAGTTGTAGTAATTGCAACCGACAAGACTGCCCAAAAAATGAAGAGTCGAATTCCACTCCACAACATGGAGCTTCGCAAGGATTTGGTAAGATCACTTTCAATGGTAGACTATGCAGTAGTTGGATACGAAGGGGACATATTCAAATCAGTTGAGATCATCAAACCAAACATCATCGCACTAGGATACGATCAGGTTCATCAAGAGAAGTTCATAATTGATGGATGCAAAAAGATAGGAATTGACGTATCCATTGCAAGACTCCAGTCTCCAATACCAGACATTAAAAGCTCAAAGATTGAAAACGATTATGGCAAATCAATTTATGGAATTTAATTTTGCATAGCTTTTGTGCTTATTGGAACTTTTATTGTGACCTTGGAGCCAGTAGAAAGTTTTGTTGCCTTTTTGATATTTTCTTCTGAGATCAATTCAATTATTGAATCATCATGATGAGTGCGCTCAAGCAAGATCAATGCCGCATTTACATTATTGATTTTTGCAGGATAACATTTTACCCATCCATATGTTCTCTTGCCGTCTGAGAAACCATCGATCAATATTGCAGGATATGCATCAAGTGAGCGTTTGGCTTCAATTGATTCCTTGTCTTTTAGTTTCACATTTAGCGTTCCTGGAAATGGAACATACTCAAGCTTTGTCTTGAATTGTTTTGTATATCCCTTCATAGACATATAGTACGCACCTTCACCCATACCAGAGCTTATTGTTCCCTTGAATTCTAAATGTGCCGGAATTGAGTCAAGACTTGATTTTAACACAGATGAGATTTTGATCATTTCAGAGTGACCTTTTGTTGTTATTCTAACAGAGACTTTTTGTCCACTTCGTAGTCTCTCAATATACCCATTTGCCTCCAGTTCCATAAGGTGTTTTGATGCAGCTTGTTGTGACTTGTTTATGCTTTTTCCAAGAGAAGATGTAGTTATTGGTACAAAGTTATAACGCGCACCTTTTGTGAAAAGTTCTGCAAGCGTTAGAATGTGTTGGATCTTTAGTTCAGGCATTAATTTTATGCAACACCAAGCTCTGTAAATGTTTTGAGTACTAATCCATCAGTGGATTTTAGATTAGCCATTCTATGACCAATCAGATACCCAATTCCAGCTTGTTTTGCAGAATCAACCAATCTCTGTGTTATTATTCCATCAAGTATTAGAAACTTGATGCCAGAACCTGGAGCAAGTTTTCCTACAACCTCACTTACCGGCACCTTGAAGAGTTGATTTGTACCATCATCAAGAGCTATTGCTTCCAATGATTCATTGAGTTGTGGATATACTTTCTTTACAACAGTAGCAATTGGTTCATCCTTTACATCCTTGAGTACTGGTTTTGCAGTCTCCTTTTTCATGTCTTCAGCAGTATCTTTTAGAATATCTGCAATTTGTATAGGAGTTAGTTCTTCAACCTCTACGCCGTCTGGTGCTCTGTGTACTACATCCACATTTACAAGAGATTTTAGTTCTTTTAGTATGAATCCTCCAGCTCTATCCCCATCAAGGAATGCGACTACTTTGGATTTTGAATCACATAGAGATTTTATGGATTCGTCAATTCTTGCACCTTCTATTGCAAGTGCGTTATCAAAACCTGCACGTAGTAGATTTATCACATCTGCTCTACCTTCAACTAAAATTATCCATGGCGAATCAAACACTCCTGAACCACATGCTAGCTTTTCTTTCCCAAATGCTGCAATCTTTCCGGCAGAACCAACATCGGAGACATCCTTCAACATCTCCTCACCTTCACTAATTGTCTTAGTAGACCACTTTTGGACGATATCCTTTGCTCTATCTACAATTTCTTTTTTCTTGGCAGTACGAATATCATCAATTGCATCTAGTTTGAATGCAGCTTGGAATGGACCCACTTTGTCAATACTTTCTATTGCTGCTGCAATCAATGCGGCAGTATTGATATCAGTACTCATTGGAATTAGAGCATCACCCTTTGTTTGAGTAGACGATGCCGTGGTATTGACCTCTATTCGTCCTACCTTCGACACCTTCTGGAGTTCATTTAGGTTCATTTCCGGGCCAAGCAGTCCTTCTGTCTGGCCAAAAATTGCGCCTATTATATCGGCTTTTTCAACGAGTCCATCGACGTCGAAGCTGAGCTTAACGTGATACTTGACAATTCCCTTATATGACAAATCATTATCCTCTTAATTTTTGATCAATTATTTTTCATAACAGTTCGATATAAGTGCTTATTCCTTTTCCCATACACTATCCCTCAAATTCGTAGATGGACAGATCTTCTACGTTCCTTATTCTACCTTTTGTGATAATGGTAAGTTGTTTTCGGTATGATAGATCTACTGTCATCCTATGTTGAAGTTGAGAAACTATACGTTTTGTAAGATACCTTCCCTTTCTGTCCGAGTCTAACAATATTATGAGATTTTTGTATTTGGGCATACTGTCAGCAAATTTTATCAAACCCTTAAAGCTGTGAAACTGACATATCTTTCCTGTGAAACCTAATTTTTGCAGGGCCTGTTCATCACGTTTTCCTTCCACAACTATTATGCTATGATATGCAGAGTTGAGTGACTTTACAAAATCTCTCACTTTGAAGATCTCATCTAATTCAAAATTCACAAACTTATTTACAAGCCAGGCTATTAAGCAATTTTCAGGTGTCATGTCAGAATTTCTAGTAATTCAAAACACAAGAGTAGAAGGAATTGGTACATTGGGAGATCTTCTCAAAGCAGATGGATTTAGTACAAAAACAATCCTTGCAAAAAATGAAAAAATTCCAGAGTCCACATATGATGCAATAATAATTTTAGGTGCTCCTGAGAGTGCAAATGATGATCTTCCATATTTGAAACAAGAGATGGCGTTGATTCGCGATTATGTAAAAAAAGAGATTCCAATTTTAGGCATATGTCTTGGATCACAACTTATTGCCAAAGCATTTGGTGCAAGAGTGTACAAAGGACCTAAAAAAGAGATCGGATTCTATGATGACGTTGAATTTGACAACACAACCCAGTCTAATCTTTTCAATGGAATAAAGAGCCCATCTCTTGTATTTCACTGGCATGGAGATACTTTTGATCTGCCCAAAAATGCAATCAGACTTGCACACTCAAAAGATTATCAGAATCAAGCAATAAAGATAGGAAGTGCAGTGGGAATACAATTTCATCTCGAGGTAGATGAATCAACCATAAAACTATGGTTAGAAAAATCAAATGAAGAACTAAGCAATGCGCCACATATCCATCCAGATATGATTGAAAAACAAATACCACAAAAAATTGATACAATTAAAAACAATCTTGAAATATTTTACAAAAATTTCAAGTCAGAATTTAATCTTTAAAAGTTCAGCCCTAGTTTTATCAGGTGTTACTTGGTTTGGTTGGTATTTGTTCCATTAGCCATAGCCAATTGAGACATTATATCCTCACCATGTTGTGCAACAGGTAGTGGGCCACTATTTGCACGTTGTAAACTCCATATCGCATGTATCCATTTGGTTTTTTCCCCTTTTGCGCAAATGTGATCACCGCAGATTTTACTGTCGCCAAAAGTTGCAGATGTATGCCTGTCATCAAAAACGGTTCTGACTTGTAATGCACTAGCTTGATGAGATTGAATAACCATCATGTAGGTAACCAAGACAAGCATGACTGTGAAAACCAAACCTTTGTTTTCAATTCGACGTAATTGTAAAATCATAAGATAAAAACAATTCGTTAATCACCATACGTAAAATATCATCACATATCAACCAAAAATGAGATCAAGTTTCAAGTATTAGAATAGTTGACAAAAGTTTAATGGTGTATTTAACTCTCTTAAACCGCTATTCATGTTTTTTAATTTCAATATAGAATAAAACCTCTTCAACCATCATTTTCACAACTCAACATTTGTTATTGTTTTTCTGCAACGTACTTGTCATAGTATGGACTATTTGGAGAACAACGTTCACCTTGAATTATGCCTGCAGTTTTATTATTGTCAAACCAACTTGTTTTAGAAGGGCAAAATGTGCCACCGCAACTTAGATTTTCACACATTTGTATCACTTTGGGCATTGTATGACCGATCCAACATGTTGTGAGGGATTTGACCTGACCATCTGGAAAAGTAGCTATAAAATGTCGTGTTTCATTAATCTTGAAGTATCCATCATAGTTTACAATTATTGGCGGATGATGACCGCTAGTAGAATTTATTGCTCTTGGAAGCACGTTATTGCAATTTATCCCATCAACTTCGGGCGTACTGTTACCTGTGTATACAAATTTCACACCATTAAATTCAACAGGTTTGTTTACTTCAGTAATAATGGGAAATCCATCATAAATTCTGCTTTTGTTGTCTACTTCCATGTTTAAACTATAGATGCAGTTAGTCGAATTACCCTGGCATTCTTGAGGTCGTATTAATTCATTTTGGAATAAAAGAAAAACGTACGCTGAAATAGTAATTGCCAAGACAGATGCCGAAATTATAGTAAGAAGCTGTGTCTTCAAAATACAATACAACTCGATCTTCAAACTTTAAAAAACTGCCGTAGATTCCCGCAGTAAGATTGTTCTAACCGGAGCAAAACCTTTGTCAGTATTTTCCCATATTTTGCCAAAAGTTTAATGCCGTTTTAAACTCTCTTAAACTCGCTTTTACACTAATTTCTAATGTTTTTTAGTCAACTGCAATCCAGTGGTCTAAATAATTGAAATCTTTTTTGTAACCTCTTTTCCAAACCATATGTGGATATAATACGTACCAGTTTGATTAATAGATAAATAACCTAATTCTGGATTTCCAAATTTCATCACTCCTTCTGCGTGGTGAAGTATCAAGTCTGGCGGACATGGAACAGCGATTTCTTTACTCTTCCACATGGTTTGATTGGTCTGATTCACAACCCATACGCTTGGCTCGGTACAATCGCCAATCATTTCGTTGAATTTTACTTGAAAATTAATTATCTCTCCTACTGCATATGAATCTCGGAGTCCTGTTATCTCGAGTGGGCTTGAAGGGTCAAAACCCATCCTCTCTCAATCAGTTTTTTGGCAGTATCAAGTTTTACACATGCAGGAGAACCACCTGTTGTTTTAAAGATCAAGGTGAGACTAGGTTTGCAGAGAGTGTCATTAGGAGATATTCCAGACCAAAACTGGTCCAAAGGTGGAATTGATTCAGATTTGAAGTGAATGCCTTGAGACAGAGTACCTCCTCCTACAGTTGTAGCAAGCCACCAGCTTCTAGCAGTAGTGTCAAATGGGATTGTAAAATTCGCATAAAAGGTACCATTTTTGTTGATTGGGATGTCTTTGGTCATTACTGGGATTTTGCCATTTTTTTCAAGGCTAATCTTTGCATCAGCATCATTCAAGTAAGATTTTCCTGTGACTGATACAACGTCACCAGGCATGTAGACGTATTTGTCTGTCGACATGGAAACTAGTTGGAGTCCGCAACAATTGCCCCTGATGCCAGCTTTGTCGGATACCTCTACCAGCTTACCTGATTCATCTCTGAAGTAATAGCTGGTCTTGATGTTCTGACCTACTGAGGAGATTATAGTACCTGATTGGCATAATTGGTCTGGAACTTCAAAGGTACCAGTAAAGATACCTGTTGATGGACCAGTCTCAACTAGTGAGAAACCAGTAGCGGATAAGCTTGATGCAAATCCGCCAGTAGTTGCGGTGTTGCTTTCACTTGCAAAACATGAACCGGTATTATCTGGTGTAAATTGACTGTTAATCTTGCTGTTAGACCATCTAACGTTTTGCTGACCAAATTGTACATCTACGAGTCTGCCAAATGAGCTGCCGTCAGAGTACTGCCCTAGACCTGATTTACCGATTGTGTCGGTTGCATCGTCTTGTATAATATTATCTGGTGTACCGGCTACTGCATAAACTGGTGTGACTGCGGTGTAGATGTCAACCAAGTCGTTGTTAACGTTAAGGTCTGGATCATTAACGGTGATTGTAGCAGTATCTCCTACCTTGTATGTATTCTGGTCAAATGATATGGTTGTAGAGTCAGCATTGACTAGATTAATTTGAAAGTAAGTAATCATAATTATGGAAAGTGCCATAATTAGATAGTTGATAGGTTTCAAAATATACTGTTCTTCAACTTTCAAACCTTAAAAAACTGACGTAGGTTTCCATAGTAAGATTCCAAATTCTACTCGTGTTTTCCCGAACAAATGTTTTTTAGTCAACTGCAATCCAGTGGTCTAAACACAGATTGATATAAGATATTTGGAAACAGGCGAGTTTTCATTTTCTTGTTATTTGACATTTTTCACGACCATCGGTTCTAGTTCATTCCCATGACATTCATGGTCTTGAATAGTTGGATACCATGCATTTACAATCTTCTTGGTATGAAGATCAATCTCAACTCGTGCATTCCAACCCGTATCACATGAGTATGGAGTTTTAGCATCAGGGGGGAGATGAAACATGACAAATACGTATTTCCAATCAGTACCAGTTTTATTGGATATTCCACTAAAACCCATGGTAGAGAACTGCCATTGGTTTGACCACGCCTGTATTCCAGTGATGTTTAATGCATCATCTACCAATTTCTGTTTTTCATCATCAGACATGACAAGTCCATTTGGAGGATGTATTTTGTCAATCCTTGACTTGGTGTTAAGAAATGGAGGTAGAAGTATAATAGCTGTCATTGCACATATTCCTACTCCAATAATTATTGCAAGGTGTAGAGTTTTCAAAATATACTATTTCTCGATCTTCAAACTTTAAAAAACTGGTGTAGATTCTCGCAGTAAGATTGTTCTAACCGAAGCAAAACCTTTGTCAGTATTTTCCCACATTTTGCCAAAAGTTTAATATAAAACACTTAGACCTTCGGATCACGTCATGGTACACAAAAAAACACAGATCTCATCATTGCGATCTGCAAATAGAAAGGAGAGATCCTTTTGAATCCAGTAACAAAGATTTTTGAAGAAACATTTGCAACAGATCATAAGGTAATTACTGAAGATCTGTCAAAAGCAGTACTAAAAAAATACGGAATCAAAGTTCCAGGTTATGCACTTGTAACCAATGCAAAAGACGCTGCAAAGGCTGCAAAGAAATTAGGTTTTCCACTAGTTATGAAAGTAGTTTCACCACAAATACTTCACAAAAGTGATGTAGGAGGAGTAAAGGTTGGACTACAAAATGAGAAAGAAGTAAAGAAAGCTTTTCTTGAAATGTATCCAAGACTCTCAAAGAAAAAGGGAGTCCATGTAAAAGGAATTTTACTTGAGAAAATGGTTCCACAGGGAGTTGAACTTATCATAGGACTCCAAAATGACCCACAGTTTGGTCCTGTAATAATGGTAGGACTTGGCGGTGTACTAACTGAGATATTCAAAGATGTTGCATTCAGAATGCTACCAATTACAGTAGATGATGCAAAATCCATGCTTTTAGAATTGAAGGGTTCTAAAATTCTTCAAGGGTATAGAGGTACCAAGCCAATTGACCTGAACATGCTTGCAAAAACAATTGTTCAGATTGGTAAGGTTGGAGTAGACAATGCAAACTACTTTGACAGTATTGACTTTAACCCAATAGTAGTTTATCCAAAATCATACTATGTGGTGGATGCAAAGATAATCTTAAGAAAAGAGATCAAAAATGATGCAATCTCAACTGTAAAACCAAACATCGAGTTCATGGAGACATTCTTTACGCCACAATCAGTTGCACTGGTTGGTGCATCTGCAACTCCAGGTAAAGTAGGAAACTCGGTTCTTGACAGCATTGCAAAACATGATTACAAGGGCAAGGTATACCCAATCAATCCAAAAGCAGAAGAGATTTTGGGATTAAAGTGTTATCCATCAATTGAAGCAATTCCAGACAAGATTGACTTGGTTGTTGTGTGTGTTGATTTGTCTGTTACACCTCCAGTTCTTGAAGCATGTGCCAAGAAAGGAATCCACAATGTAGTAATCGTCTCAGGTGGTGGAAAAGAACTTGGAGGAGAGAGAGCAGACTTTGAATCAGAAATCAAACGACTCTCAGAACAACACAAGATCAGAATAATTGGTCCAAACTGTATAGGTATGTTCAATGCTGCCAACAGATTGGACTGTGCATTCCAAGGTCAAGAGCGAATGGTTCGTGCAAAACTCGGACCAGTTGCACTGTTATCACAAAGTGGTACAATGGGAATCAGCTTCCTTGAGACTGCAGATTCATTTGGACTATCAAAAATGGTAAGCTATGGCAACAGATCAGATGTAGATGAAGCAGACATGATCTGGTACCTGGCAAATGATCCTCAAACCAAAGTAATTGCATTATATGTAGAAGGTTTTGGCGATGGTAGAAAATTCATCGAAACCGCAAAACGTGTGATGAAAGAAAAACAAAAACCAATTCTAATCTGGAAGAGTGGAAGAACGGCACTTGGTGCAAAACAAGCAGCCTCACACACAGGTTCACTTGGAGGATCTAACGCAATAATTCAAGGAGCATTCAAACAAGCTGGAATAGTTTCAGTAGAAAGTTATCAAGAACTTGCTTCAGCTGCAAAAGCACTAGCATGGCAACCAGCAGCTAAAGGTCCAAGAGTTGCACTTGTCAGTAACGGTGCAGGACCAATGATTGGTGCAATAGACCAATTTGAGAAATATGGACTTGAACTTGGCAAAGTATCAGAAACAACGCTCAAAGAAATGAAAGAGCACTATCCTCCAACATATGTAATTGGAAATGGAAATCCTGCAGATGTCACAGGAGGAGCAAATGCGGATGATTATAGATACTCAATCCAAAAGTTCATGGATGATCCAAACATCGACATTGTAATGCCATGGTTTGTCTTCCAAGACGATCCACTTGAAGAAACAATAATTGATTATTTGGGAGAGTTCTCAAAACAAGGTAAAAAGCCATTGCTTGTGGGTGGAAACGGCGGTCCATATACAGCCAAAGTTTCGGGCCTGATTGAAAAGCACAATGTTCCAGTATACGACGACATTAGAAACTGGGTTGCTGCAGCATCAGCCCTACATCAATGGGGAAAGAACAAACCCAATAAGGTTTAATTTCCTCATAGTTTGGAGTTTTGGCATGTCTCTAGTTAATGTCTCAAAATCAGAAGGGATCTGCACCGTCAAGATAAACAGACCAGACAAGCTCAACGCCATGAACATGGATGTTGCAAATGAAGTCATCAAAATATTCAAAGAAATCGAGGCAGATGACTCCACCAAGGTTGTAGTCATAACTGGAGAAGGAGACAAGGCGTTTTCTGCAGGTGCAGACATTGCATACATGTCAACAATTACACCAATAGAATCAGAAACTTATGCAAAACTTGGTCATCTTTTAACTTATACTGTAGAAAATTGTAGCAAGCCAACAATTGCAGCAATCAATGGATTTGCACTTGGTGGTGGATGTGAACTTGCACTTGCATGTGATATTAGAATAGCTGCAGATACTGCAAGAATGGGACAGCCCGAAGTAACAATTGGTGTATGTCCAGGCTGGGGTGGAACGCAGAGACTGCAAAGAACAATTGGAATTTCCCAGGCAAAAGATTTGATCTTTACTGGAAGAATGGTAAAATCAGATGAAGCAAAAGAAATGGGCCTAGTAAACAAGGTAGTAGAGCTTGCAAAATTGATGGAAGAAACTATGAACTTTGCAAAAATGATTGCTCAGAATTCTGCAATGGCAGTAAGAATGTCAAAAATTGCAATAAACAAGGGAAGAAATTCAGATATTGACACTGGCCTTGCACTAGAGTTGTACACTTGGGGCTTGTGCTTTACACACCCAGACAGAGCAGAACGAATGACTGCTTTTGTAAACAAGTCAAAAAAGTAAGCTCCAGCTAATCTTTGATTCCTATTATGTCAGGTATGAAAAGATTATTATAATTTAAAGCACGAATTATGTTCATGAGTAATACACAGACCACCAAATTGGTCACAATTACACCAAAAGCCGCAGAAAAGGTAATAGCTTTCATGGCAGAAGAAGCCGAAAAGCCACAGTTTCTGCGAGTCTACGTACAAGGCGGAGGATGTTCAGGATTATCCTATGGAATGGGATTTGAAAAGACATCTGAAGAAGACGATCTTGTGCTTGAAGAAAATGGTGTAAAGATGGTAATTGACAGTTACAGTGTCGACTATCTCAAGGGTGCAAATATTGACTACATCGAGAGCTTAATGGGTGCAGGATTTAAAATCAACAATCCAAATGTAACCAAGTCTTGCTCTTGTGGAAGTTCATTTAGCACATCCTAAATCTGAAATTTCTTTAATTTTTATTTGCTAGTAACTAGTGTAAACTCAAAATTTTGCAATTATGTTTTAGATGACCATCAGAGTCATCGTAGTCAGAACATTTGGAATTTTTCTCACTTCCTTTGTTATGATTTTTTCAAGCGTTACAGAATCTAGTGCTTCAACTTTAATTATTATATCATAGAGTCCTAGTGTTCCAGTAACTTCTGATACACCTTTGATCTCCATAAGTTTTCTAATTATTGGATTTTCTTTTCCAGTTTCACAATGTATTGCTACAAAAGCCTTGCTCATACGACATTATCACGATATCAAGTATTAGGTATTTCTATGGCCAGAGGCCTCGGGCTTCAAATGCTTCCAAGACTCTTCCAACTGCAAGAACCATACTTGCTTTTCTCATGTCTACATTGTGTTTCTTGGATAGAGCATACGTATCATGGAATCCACGTACTATGTGATGTTCCATTTTGCCTGCAACATCATCAAATGTCCAGTAATATCTTTGTAGGTTTTGCACCCATTCTAGATATGATATACATACACCGCCAGAATTTGCCAAAATATCCGGAATGACCATAATTTTTTTCTGGAATAAAACATCATCTGCTTCAGGTGTTGTAGGGCCATTTGCAGCTTCTGCAATTATTTTACATTTTATGTTTCTTGCAATTTGTGGAGTGATTTGATTCTCAAGTGCTGCAGGCACCAATACATCACATGGCGTAGTAAGAAGTTCTTCTGTTGACACCTTTTTGCTTCCAGGATATCCAACAACGCTTCCATGTTTATTCTTGTATTCAAGAACCTTCTTTGAGTCAAGTCCTTTTGGATTAACTATAGAACCTTTAGAATCGCTTACTCCAATAATCTTTGCACCCATCTTTTCAATATACTCTGCAGCATGCGTTCCAGCATTACCATAACCTTGTATGACAACTTTTGCACCCTTGAGATTTAGTCCAACCTTCTTTGCACCTTCTCGTACACAATAAGCAACACCAAGACCAGTAGCTACATCCCTTGCAAGAGAGCCTCCAGAAGGAATTGGTTTTCCCGTAATAACAGCAGGTTCTGATTGTCCATGCATTACACTATAAACATCCATTATCTGTGCCATTTCTTTTCCAGTGGTATACACATCAGGAGCTGGAACATCTTTGCCTGGTCCAATAATTTCAGATATTGTATATGCATATCTTCGTGTCAGTCTCTCTTTTTCTCCAGCCGAGAGTCTTTTTGGATCGCAGATGATTCCACCTTTGCCACCTCCAAATGGAACATCAACTATAGCACATTTCCAAGTCATCCACATTGAAAGTGCTTTTACCTCTTCAATTGTAACATCTGGGTGATATCGTATTCCCCCTTTGTGTGGACCTCTAAAATCATTATGTTGTGATCTATATCCAGTGAATACCTTGATTCTGCCATCATCCATTTTGACAGGTAGTGAAACGATTAGAATTTTTTTCGGGTTTGCAAGCATTTCATGAACACCAGCATCAAGTTTCAAAATTTTTGCTGCGTCTGCTAGTTGCTTGAGAGCATTTTGCCAAGGATCGATTTTAGTCAATCTTAACCGATATGTCTCACTGGATATTGTATTTAAATTTGTTGAGGTTTGTTGTTATTCTTTTGTAGTATTTTGATCGGGTTTTGTAGATCCACCTAGTTTAGAGTTCACCAAGTTACGCAGATCATCATCTGTAGTTCCTTCAATGTTAACTCCCAAAGACTTGGCAAGTGTCTCAAGCTTCTGTCTCTCAGACATGACAGGTCCTGAAATGTTGATGTTAAACTCCCCCTTGGCTTTCTGGATTTCTTCTTGAACCATGTTTTTTGTTTTATCATATTGTGCCATGACTCGAGCAAGTTTTTTTGTTGCATCAGGCAGTCTCTTGGTTCCAAGCAATAACACCAATGCCACCAAGACAATCATTATCCAGTCATTGCCTATGATATTGAGTGCAAAGCCAAACATGGAATAATTGAACCTGTTTCTAAAATTAAAGCTTTAGACCAATATGACTTCTTTTTTCTTGAGAAGTACAAATCCCAATACAAAGAGTCCTGTAACAAACAGAACAAGATATGGAATTGAACTTCCAAATGAATTGGCAATCACACCTAGGATCAGAGGTCCAAAGGCCCACCCCAATCCAAAAGTTGCCTCATATGCACCAATCAAAGCTCCTACATTTTCTTTGGTCTTTCTCATTATGATCTCAAATGTTAGTGGAAAATACACACTAAATCCAAATCCAAGTACCAGTACTGCCACACTAAACTGCAGCACAGAATGAGAGTAAAACAACATAAGCATTCCAACAGATATAGACACAATAACAAGCAATAGACTAGTAAGGAATTTTTTCATCAAAAAGTTAGATGCCAATAATGAGATAAGACGAGATATTCCAAATACAAAGAAGAGAAGTTCAATATTTGATTCAGAGATAGATTTTTCGCTCATGTATACAGGAAGTATTGCCAAAAACACACCAAAGCTCACGCTACAAAATAAAAGAATTGCAATAACAGTTGGAAATTTTATCAAATGTCTTGCAGATGTTATTGATATAATTCCAATGTGGTTTGTCTTTCTGTCCTTTGACAGTACAAGTGAAGAAACCAATGAAGTTGCAATTGCAAATGCAGCAATTTGGAAGATCATCTTGTAAGATGTGTCAAAGTGTTCAAACAAAAATGAACCAACCAAGGGTCCAATCATAAGACCTACAACAAAAAAAGCCATTAACCTAGATATTGCTTTTACACGATTTTGTGGACTGACCGATTGTGAGATAATGGATTCACAGGGAGGCCAGAAAAAGGAATGTGCAACTCCAACCAGAGTTCTAAAGATGATAATTTGAGGTACAGAATCTGCAACAGACAGCAAGTAAATTGATACGGTATCAAGTACAAGTCCAAGAGAGAGTAACAGACCCTTGTTGAATCTATCAAGTAACAGCCCAACAAAAAGCGGGATGAACATGTAAGGTATAAAATTTGAAAATCCAATTACTCCAAGGTCAGAGTATGATGCACCAAGATCTTTTGAGAATAGTGGAACTATGGGATTATGCATACCGTATGAAAATCCAACAGTTAATGCTATGACATAGACAAGAATTACTTTATTCATTTTACTTGTATGCTGCAACCATGATTGCGCCCCCAAGCATACCCTTTTCAAATTCTACTCTTGAGAACTTTTCAAGCAAAAGCGACTCTAGTTTCTTGTTCTGAGGCCATAATTTGTACGTGCCATAAAGGGTAGCAAATTTGAGACCCAATCTTCCACCTCCAATAACTGCCAATATGGGAAGTATTGCTCGAAGATAAAATGACACTCCGATTCTAATTATTGGATTATCAGGTTTTCCTAGATCTACTATAACAAATCTTCCACCTTTTTTTAGGACTCGATGTATCTCAGATATTGCAATTCGGAGATTAATTGCATCTCTAAGTGAATACCCTGCAAGTACGGCATCAAACTTTTCGTCACGAAATGGAATATGCTCAAAGACACCACATGTTAGAACTGGCGCTAAAGAAAATAATCTACTTGTATTTTTCAACATGGGCCTCAATGGATCATACAAAGTTATGCTGATTTTATCATCACAAATCATGGATGCAGTCTTTGACATGTTACCAAAACCTGAACCTGCATCAAGTATGTTGTCCCCAGGATTTACCCGCCCCTTGATTCCCCTTTGACGAAACTCAGAGTCCCTTCCAAGTGAGATTAAAGAATTTACCTTGTCATATACAGGAATTATTTTTTCCAAAACATCGAGGACTTCGCCCCAATAGCTTCCAAGACCCACACAAGTCTGGAAATAATACGATATTATATGTCATCATGGTTTTTGGGCACATTTCATACACAAGTGATTTACCTGTGATCAATACAAGACAAGAACCAAAAATTAAATCATCCAGAATCTTTCTTTTGAACTAGTGCATTATTGTCCCAAGTGTAAATCCAAAATAGACGTACAACGTACTTTTAATCAGAAAATACATTTTAGCTGCTCCAAGTGTAAAATTGAGGATATTGTAGATTCCAAGAAAAATTTGGATGAAGCATTTCTAGAATTTTTGATAAAATTTGACAATGATGAGATACCAACCAAGAACCAGTCAGAATCTACTCTGGAAAAAGAAGGCATGCTACAGACTGAAGAAGAAATAAACAAGATGATTGGAGATGCAAAAATTGCAGAGATTACCAAGTCAGTTCTTTTCTCAAAGAGACATTATGTCTCACACTTTAAGATAATAGAAGAACCTGACCCTGAAATGGGCTCAACTGTAACAGATTCAGGTCTTGATCAACGCATAATTGAGGCCTTGGAGTCAAAAGGCATAAAGAAATTCTACAAATTCCAAGAAGAAGCAATACATCACATCATTTCTGGCAATCATGTAGTAATTACCGCACCTACTGCATCTGGAAAAACAGAATCATTTGTGGTGCCAATTATAGAAAAAATAGGCAATTCAAAAAATCTTGTTTCTTCCATACAAGCAATTTTTGTTTATCCGACCAAGTCTCTTTCTAGGGATCAACATCCAAAGATAAAAGAAATTACAGACAAGATGAATATACGATGTGCAGTATTTGACGGAGATACAAAACAAGAAGAACGTGGAGAAATTCTTGCAAATCCTCCTCAAGTGATTATAACCAACTTTGATGTGATCCATTATCATTTATGGCACAGAACTAGATTTGCTTCTCTGTTTAGTACAACCAGATTTCTTGCAGTAGATGAAGCTCATGTATATTCTGGAATTTTTGGCTCTAATGTCCATTACATCATAAAAAGACTGAAACGAATTGCACCCAAGTTGCAGATGGTTGCAGCATCCGCAACCTTAGAAAACGCATTATCATTTTGCCAGATGCTATTTGGAGTAAAAATGGTTCAGGTCTCTGGATCTGGTAAGAAGGGCAAGACAGAATTTTCTATGCTATTTCCTTCTTTGATGACCCAACGTGCATTGATGATTGACATACTAAAAAAATTGACATCAAAACAACACAAGACGCTAGTGTTTAGCAATTCACATCTTAATTCCGAACTTTTGGCACTTCAAGCAAGAAGACAAAAGGTAGACATCAAGGTTCATCGAGCAGGCCTCATGGCAAACTATAGAAGATCAGTTGAAAACTTGTTCAAGACTGACAAGTTACTTGCAATTTCTGCCACTCCCACACTCGAACTTGGGATAGATGTAGGTAATGTTGATGGAGTAATATCATCTACAATTCCAGTCAATAGACTCACACAGAGAATAGGAAGAGCTGCTAGAAAAGGCCAGGGTGGATATGCATTTCTAGTTCTAGGCAATGATCCAATATCACAATATTACAAGAACCATCCAGCAGATTATTTTGAAGATATTGAACAGATTTACATTGATCCAAAAAATCCCTTTGTTGAAGAGTTTCAAGTTGTGGCGATGGCTTGTGACAAACCTATTGCAAAACACGAATTACCAGAACATAGGGATATCATTGAAAGACATGTAGGTGCAGGCAATCTTGTTTTGATCGAAAATAGATACGTCCCAAATTATGATCAAATAAAATCAATTTTAGAAGATTATAGCATAAGAGGAATAGGAAGATCAATTGACATATTCTTGAACGGCAAAAAAGTGGGAGAGCGTATGTTACCAATTGCTTTAGAAGAGCTCCATCCACAAGCAGTTTATTTTTTGGCAGGAATTAGATACAAAGTCAAAGAGATTGGATATCCAGAGAAGTTGACTGCAAAATTAGAATATCTTCCAAAGAATTATCCATACTACACCAAAGCACTAACAGAAGAATGGCCAACAATTGAAACAATTTTTGAAAAAAGACTTGCAAATGGCATCGAGGTTGCATTCTGCAAATTACACATTCAAAAAAGAGTCTACGGATATGTCAACTTGGAACTGGGTCAAGATGTAGGACAAGGACAAAAAACAATTTTAGAAAAACCGCTTGATTATGATTTTGTTACAAAGGGCATCGTATTCAAAGCTCCAAGACCATTAAACGAGATAAGCAAGGCTGAAAATGAAGAGTATGTAGAAGCAAGTGGATATCATGCTACAGAACATGTTGTCATAGAAGGAAGCAACATGATAACAGGAGGAGTATCACAAGACTTGGGTGGCATATCCCTTGGGACGTCTGGCTTGGTTTTTGTCTATGATTCTGCAATAGGCGGAAATGGTGCAAGCAAAGCACTCTACGATAGACTAGAAAAGGCCTTTGAGCGAAGCCTAGACATAGTAACAGAGTGTCCTTGCAAAAACGAATCTGGGTGTCCTCGCTGTACTTTTTCTTATAGATGTGGCAATAACAACGAGTATCTTCACAAGCTTTCAGCAAAAGAGATCCTCCAGAGAATAATAGATGGTGAAATAACCGAAGTCACAGAACCTGTTGAAGGTGACAAGCCCCTAGTCTGATATCACAGATCAAGCTCAGAAAACATCTAGAACAATACAAATTATTAGTCTCATGTGTAAATATCTAACATGGATAAAGTTGCAATAGTGACTGGAAGTGCAAGCGGAATAGGTTTTGAAACAGCACTGGCACTTGCACGAGAAGGATATCACACTTATGCAACAATGCGAGATACTAAAAAAGGCGATAAAATTTTAGAGATTGCAAAAAAAGAAAATCTACAGATCAGAGTAGTGGAACTTGATGTCAATAATGAAGATACCATTAAAAAAGCAGTTGAAGTCATATTAAATGAAAAAAAGAGAATTGATGTTCTAGTAAACAATGCGGGTTATTTTCTTGTTGGGTGCTTGGAGGACCTAACAATTTCAGATCTAAGGGATCAGTTTGAAACAAACTTTTTTGGAGTTGTGCGAACAATTCAAGCAGTACTGCCTACAATGCGCAGCCAAAAATCAGGAACAATTGTAAATGTAAGCTCAGTTGCAGGAAGAATTGGATTTCCAGTGACTCCCGGATACATCAGTTCCAAGTTTGCGTTAGAAGGCTTGAGTGAGTCAATGCGATACGAGTTGTTTCCATTTGGAATTAAAACAATAATCATCGAGCCCGGCGTCATCAAGACAAACTTGTTTGCAACTCTAAAAAAAGCAACAAAACAAGACTCTGCCTACAAGGATATCACTGAGAAAGTTATGAAGGGATTACTAATGATGTCAGAAATGGGAACTCCCCCACAAGAAGTGGCAAAGACCATAACCAAGGCAGTCTCAGCAGACAATCCACTGCCGCGCTATCCAGTAGGCAATGATGCAATCATGTTTCTTGAGGCAAGAAAGGACAAGACAGACATTGAGTTTGAAAATTACATAAAAAAAGAGCTTTTCAGCTAAAATGCATCTTTTTTGACGTTATTTTATCAATACAGAAATAGTAGAGTATGAAATTCTGTGAATTTTACACTATTCTTTTGGTTAGATTGATATACGACGAAAAGACAATTTTTGTCAAAGTCAACAGATTTAATCAAGAATTTAGTGATATCAAAAATGAAATGGAAAACCCTTCAACACAATGGCATAGCGTTTCTTCCTCCCTACGAATCAAAAGGTATTTCAGTTAAGATCAAGGGAGAGAAAGTTCCTCTAAGCATTGATGCCGAAGAGATGGCTTACCAATGGGCAAAAAAGAAGGACACCCCTTATGTAAAAGATCAAGTCTTTCAAAAGAATTTTCTTGCCTATTTTGTAAAAGTACTCCCTGCAAAATTCAAAAACATTTCACTTGTAGACGTTGATTTTTCTGAAGCATTCAAGGTAGTTGACATGGAAAAAGATTCCAAGCTGACCATGACAAAAGAAGAAAAGAAAAAGATCGCAACCACAAGAAAGGAGATTAAAGAAAAGATGAAGTCAATATACGGCAAGGCAATAATTGATGGAAAAGAGGTAGATGTGGCAAACTGGATGGCAGAGCCGCCAGGTCTTTTCATTGGAAGAGGGGACCACCCACTAAGAGGCAAGTGGAAGCCAAGAGTCACAGAAAAAGATGTTACACTAAATCTTGGAAAAGAAGCAAAAGTACCACCCGGTAATTGGGGCAAGATAATTCACGAGTCTGACTTTATGTGGCTTGCAAGCTGGATGGATGTGCTCACTGATAAAAGAAAATACGTGTGGCTCTCAGATACATCAGATCTAAAACAAGAGCGTGACAAGATGAAGTATGACAAGGCAACAAAACTAGCTGCAGAAATAGACAAGGTATTGGGCATGGTTATCAAGAAAATGTCAGATAAAGACGAGAAGGTAAGAAGGGTTGCAACTGTTTGTTATCTAATTTACAAGACTGCAATGAGAGTAGGTGATGAAAAGGATCCAGATGAGGCAGATACCGTAGGTGCTACCACATTAAGAGTAGAGCACATCAATCTAAAACCAGGCATTGTAGAATTTGACTTTTTAGGAAAAGACAGTGTGAGATGGCAAAAACCACTTCCAGTATCAGAACAGGATAAAATGTTTTATGAAAATCTCAAAAAACTAACAGAGAAAAAGAAAAAGGATGATCTAATATTTGATGGAATTACATCAAGACATGTAAATGAGTTTCTCAGTGGAATAGTAAAGGGACTCACTGCCAAAGTATTCAGAACATATCTTGCAACACAAGTAGTTACAAATTATCTCAGAAAAGTTGACAATCTCAAATCAAAATCAGAAAACATCAAGATATACCATGCCAAATTAGCAAATCTAGAGGCTGCGGTTACATGCAATCACAAGAGAACAATACCTAAAAACTTTGATGAGACTTTACAGAAAAAACGTGAAGCAATAAAGAAACTAAGTGAGACAAAACCAAAGACAGAGAAACAATCTGAGAAACTAAAACAGCGCGAAGAGAAATTAAAACTCACATTAGAATTAACAGAAAAAACTCGAGACTATAATTTGGGAACATCACTTCGAAATTACATTGATCCAAGAGTAGTCAAAGCTTGGTCTGATGCAGTAGGACTAGAGTGGGAAAAACTTTACACATCTGCATTACAAAAGAAATTCCAATGGGTATCAAAAGTAGATACCAACTGGAAACAGATTGCACAAGTTTAAGCAAGCTACATTTAATTGCATCAAGAATTTAGGCGTTAATTATGCCGGGGTAGCTCAGCCTGGCCTAGAGTGCCAGTCCACATCAAGGGTAATACTCATAATCTGGAGGTCGTGGGTTCGAAACCCACCCCCGGTATACCCTATCTAATTCGAAACCCAATGAACGAATTTGGGGGGCTTTTTATTTGGGCTTTAATTCAAAAGGAGGCCTTTTGGTATAATGGAAGCAGATCTCCACAACTCGCAGCGGCGCCTTGAGAAGGAAAAGGAGAACATATCTGTCTTCAAGAATGGAAAGATGGCAGTTGCCTTCCTTGAGGCAATGGTAACTGGTGGGATCTCCGTCTCTCGTGTATCAACTCTTGCATGGAATGTCAAGACCATCGTATCCTGAAAGGACGACAAGTCAGTGTCTCAATGGACAAGAAAGGATGTGGAGTATGTCATAAACCAGATGCAAAAAAAAGACTGGTCAAGTGAGACCCGGGAAAGATTTGCCTTTACCCTGAAAAGGTTTGCGGCATATGCAAAAACAAAAAAGATTATAGATCTCAACAATGGCGATGAGTATCCCAAGCTTGTAGCATGGATACGACCTACAAAGTATCGAAGAAAAACAGATGATAACACACTTGAAAACAGAAAAGGGTTTTCAGAAGATGAAGTCATGAAGTTAATCCAAACAATGTCAGAAATGACATCAGATGGAGAGATTGTATCAACATTAATTCTTACCCTTTACGAAGGTGGTTTTAGGACTCATGAAGGCATATTATTAAAACAAAAAAAGCTAGAAGTACGCTCATCGTTCAAAACTTGTACATGTGATAGTTTTTCACAGGTCTGCAAAGTCTGGGTCTAGTATTCGTTCATGGAAAAATTCACGATCAAATAGCGTCAAAAATTTTATTCTCTTCGTAGTGCAACCATTGGAGACAATTTTGATGCCTTCCATGCAGGATACATTCCAGCCAGTATACTTAGTGTTAAAGAAAGCAACCAGACCTTGATCAAATCCAGTGGAACAAAGATGGGCGGTATATGTATAGATGGACCACCGCCTGCAGGAGCAGTTGTTGTAACTATACTCATTATGTAACCCCCTCCAATACCTATTATCGTCCCCAGTGACGCCCCTATTACTCCAATCAAGCTGGCTTCCACTAGAAACAGTGCAAGAATTGTAGTATTTTGTGCACCTATTGCTTTCATGGTACCTATCTCTCTAATTCGTTCCGTAACTGAGTTGTACAATGTTGTAACAATACCAACTGCTCCCACAACAAGTGCAATGATTCCAACCATTAGAATAAAGGCAGCATTACCGCTTGCAGCTTGCTGTCTAACTGCCATAATTGCTTTAGGAGTTGTAGCACCAAGAGTTTTTCCAAACGTAGAGGTTAGTTCTTGCTGTACAGTAGCAGTATCATCAGGAGTTGTTGCCGCAACTACTACACTATCATATTTGTTTTGCTTGTGCAACAAATCATTTCCTGCATCAAGATTAATGATGATAGAATTATCTATCCAATTATTACCAGATGGTTTTAAAATTCCTGAAATTATAAAATTCTTTGTTACCGTTATTGTCTTTCCATTTTCATCTGAATATGTAGATGTAGCTGCAATTGTCTGGCCAAGCGTAACAAAGGCACTGACAGCACCTGGAGGATTTACTATTGTATCCCCTACAATAGCAGAAGATCGATCGTTTGGTTTTATTGTAGAACCATCAACATATTCAAGATTAGGTAATACCACAGTCAATTTTGCTGGATCAATCGAATGGACGGATGCTCGCTCAGTGTTTCCTTGAGAATTCATCGTTACTGAACCAGAATATTCAGGTATTACATCAGATATCAATGGCAAGGACTTTATTTTCTCTATAATGACATTATTGATTATCAACGCATTTCCTGCAGAAGCATCTCGAAATCCACGTTGTCCACTGCTTACAAAAATAACATTGGCAGCCAACGTATTGAATTGTGTTTCCAAGAATGCTGCTTGACCTGCACTCAGGCCATTTAATATGACAACAAGACTGCTGCCAAGTACAACCATCAGAATAGTAAGAAGTGTTCTCACCTTTCTATCAACTAGTGCCTCAAATGATAATAAAAAAAGATCTTTAGGATTCATTTTCTTTCTTTTTTGTACTGTCAAATATTGAGACGATGTCAGTGTCTCCCCGTGTCAACAATTTCAATTTTTTCTTTGCTGATTTTTTTCTTTTTACTAGAAATACAATTAATACTACTGCTGCAATTGGCGCTCCAACAAGTACAGGAATGCTGTCAATCAAAGTATGTTGAGTCGTAGAGGTATTGACTGGGGGACTACACATAATTTTACTGTTCCGTTTACTGGTACAGTATGAAAATTCTTCTAGTCATCAGCATATGTTACTTTGAATGCTACCTGATACATTCATGGTGACAAATAGTTGACTCCCCTAATTGGCATACTAATTGGAATTGGAGAATCAGGTGAAAGATCTCCTATGAATTGTTGTGTTAAACTGGATCCTCCTTGACCACACCCTGACTGGGACTACCACCGTTAGATCCCAGCATTATTTGTGGAATTTGTCATTCTCGCAGCTTTCATTGCACTTGTGAGTTGGAAAGGCGCAAGTTGTGCAGTAGTAAATAATGCAGTTGTACTGCCTTGATTGAGCAAATTACCAACAAGCCCACCCCCCGGTATACCCTTTTTTCATCAAAAGGCGAATACCTTTTATTCTTAGACTTTGCAAATACTGAAAATGTCTAAAAAGATTCTAGTTTTTGTAGCCCTATTTTCTCTTGCCTTATCAATGACGGTAACCCAAGAGGCTAGCGCTCTAACAAGAGCTACCGGAGATTTTAGTCGTACTACAGCAAGCTTGGATCCAAGTAGAGTTTGTGGTAACCACGTTTGTCAACCAGGAGAAAGTTCCAAATGGTCATCAGCCGTGTTATCGTCACAACGCCAAGGCCCCGGTAAAGCTACTGGTGCACAATATGGAATTATCATTATGCATCAAATATTTGTAAATTCACTAATGTCAAGTCATGCAAATCAAATGATGATGAATTGGAGCCATTCAAATTCAACAATGATATCAAATCATCCAAACATGAACATGACTGGATCAAAATAGACACGAAATAATTCTTGCAAAGACAATTTTTAGCAAATCAAGTGCAACCCAAAACATACAGGTAGATCCAAAGTTAATGTTAAATTGGCAGGTCTAATCCAATCTCATAATGACAGAATTTGAAGAATTTGCATATGCCCTTTTGGATCAGCTCTCAGTTGAGATAAATGAGGAAAAAGAGATAACAGGCTCAAAGGCAAGGGCGGAACAAGCATTTGTTTCAAAGATAAAATTTGAAGATATTGAATCAATTTGCAATAGACTATTTTCAGACATGTCAAAAAAAATAACAGAATTTACTGGAATTCCAGTATCTCAGACAAGAGTTGAATTCCCAGAACTTGTAGAGTTTAAGCGACTAAAGGGACGTAAAGTATATCCTACAAAGGAATCTGCAGAGTTTGTAGACGAACTTTTTACTGCAATTGCACATGAGGATGTTCAAAAAATATCAGATCTTGCAGAAAAGCAGACTTTTAGATATCTAGTTTATTCAACTTACGCAAAGGGATACATCTCACAGATATCCACTACATATGGCGATTTTTATGAATCTGCAATATACCTAAACAAGTTCATTTTGTCCAGTTATCCACAGATAATACTATAC
Source organism: Nitrosotalea sp. (assembly GCA_025451075.1). GTDB lineage: Archaea > Thermoproteota > Nitrososphaeria > Nitrososphaerales > Nitrosopumilaceae > Nitrosotalea. The sequence continues at coordinate 32,593 of JANWLA010000008.1, forward strand.
AAACAAGGAGAACCCTATGAATCAAGATTTGATCAAGTAAACTCTGGATATATTGGAGCCTTGAAGATGACTATTCTTGAGGAACAAATTCATTCCATCCAGAACAACTTGTACAACATAAACAAGGGTGCAGTATCTGAAGTTAATGCAATCAATGAGGAGCTTGCCAAAATAATCTTGGGTCTTGATGACACTGCAACAAAGAATCTTTACAACTATCTGCAGTTACCAGAAGTTCCAGATGAATATCCAATTGCAAAGAGAGCAAATCTATTTTTCATATTAAATCCAGATAATTTCATAGTTCAAGTCCTCGGACCAGATGTGATGACATTTACCAAGGTAACAGTAGATCCTAAAATCCTGGAAATGATTCCACAGCTTCTTGATATCTATCAGCGATGGCTAAAACCAATACAGGCACACCATGCAGCATTTACAACAATGGAAGGAATGGCAGAATTTGCGGTAAAAAACATTCTAAGAGAGGATCAAGACTTGAAAAATTACCTGATTACATTTGCAAACAGCGACATCTCATCATATCAAGTTAGAAAGAGCATGGGAACAGACTTTACAGAACATATTTTTGCAAAATTAGGCCAAGACACATACAAAACTCTAATTGCAAATCCTCCCACAACTCGTGAACTCAAAAATCCAGAAAGTTATCTAAATCGAAAATGAGTAAATTTGATCCATTTGCAGCAGAGTGGATTTCTTATGCAAAAAACCCACAATACACATTGATTGAAAAATGCCTAAAACTAGCCCAGATCCTAGAATTTCCCAATCTGGACATTACAGAATATGTCAAGAAGTTAAGATCGTTTGAACAAGGATTACTAGACCATGTCTCTGATGTTAAAAATCCGATCTACCTTGTTTCCATGTTAAATGAGTACATGTTTGACATGTTAGAGTTTCAGGGCGATAGTGATGACTATTACAATCCAAGAAACAATTTTCTAAATGTTGTAATGGATAAACGCAGTGGAATACCAATTACATTGTCAATCATCTACATCGAGATTGCAAAGGCCATAGGTCTTGAGCTCCGTCCCGTAGGTTTTCCAGGTCATTTTCTTGTAAAATATTCAGAAGAGCTTATTTTAGATCCCTTTAACAGAGGCAGCCTATTAGACATTGAAGATCTCCAAGACATACTTGATGCCACATATGGGGAGGGGGTAGAGTTCGAGCCAGAATATCTAAATGATATAGAACCAGAAAAAATGCTGATCAGAATTTTAAGAAATCTAAAGAGTTCCTACACAGAATCTTTTAGTTATGAAAAAGCAATGCATTGCATAAATATGGTGCTAGGCCTTGACCCAAATTCACCAGAGGACATCAGAGATAAAGGAATAATCCAAACAAGATTACTTCAAAATGATCTTGCGTTAGTACATCTTAACAAGTATCTGGAGTTGGCACCTGAAGCAGATGATGTTGACGATATCTTGGATATGATAAAAAGCATTAAAGAGAAATCTAATCAATAATTGATTGTACGTCTTTTCCTTTTTTGATTAGCTTGTGTTCGTATCTTACAATTTTGTTTCGCATTGTTCCTTTGAGTACATCTATTTCATGTCTCAAGCTGGCAACTTCGTCTTCAAGTCTAGCTACTCTTTCATAAATGGATTCGTCTTCGCCTGACATACTCTTAATCTTCACTAGATATGACCTTAAAAATTTATGGTTTATTTTATTGAGGGTTTTGTCAGTATTTTCTATAGTGTGAATTCACCGTTGCAGGATTGACATTTTCCTTTCTCACTTCCAATCAATCCTATAATCAAAATTTTTCCGATTGTACCGCATTTTGGACAGAGACCGGTTGTAACGTTTTTTGGACCGCTTGATCTTGGTTTTACTGATTTTCGCCTTACCATTGCATCAATTCTAAAATTCGGTTTATTAAGTTTAAGCGTAGATCGCAAAAAGCGCGGGGAGTGGGATTCGAACCCACGGGTCCTTACGGACATGGGATTAGCAATCCCACGCCCTACCAGGCTAGGCGACCCCCGCATAG
>JANWLA010000009.1 GCA_025451075.1 Nitrosotalea sp.
TCTATTTGGTGTGATAACATTTTAAACCACCTTCCCAAGTCCATAACCTAATGCCAACGTAGCTCAGCCTGGCTAGAGCATCTGACTTGTAATCAGAAGGTCGAGGGTCCAAATCCCTTCGTTGGCTCTGAAATTATCTCAAGTCTGTTACTTTTATCACCACTTAATAGCAATAAACCTGTGAATCAGTAATGCCTTCAAGTCCAATTATAATTGGAGTTGCAATCGCAGCAGTCACTATAGCATATTTTTACATGAAGCGAAGAGGAAAGATGTCTAAAACACGTAGTATTGGAATTTCATTAATTGGAGTAGGTGCAGTCATTGTTGCCTTTGGCACACTATTCTTTTTACAGGGAAATTCTATTGTAGGACCACATTCATCTTTTATGTACTCTAATCCCAAGTGGGTTGTAAACGGTGGGGTCATAGCTGCCGCAGGTGCTGGAATTATTGCGTTTGGAATTGGAATTAACTTACGACGCACAAGAAAATAGCAGACCTGATCTTTTTTCTAGCAAACACAACCTAGACTAGACTCGAATCGGATGGCATAGAAAGTGCCACTTTATCTACAATAAATTTCAGAAATGCAGATAATGGTTTTTTTATCCAGTGTTTTGCATTCCATTCTAAAATAAGATCATCGTAGAATTTCCACTCGGCCTCATCTTTTTTGAGATGAATTGCCATCATGGACTCAAATTCCTTTGTATCCCAGTCAACAGGACACATTTTACTATCCATCTGGGCAAGTCTTCCATTTTTGATTTGAAACGGGTATGATTTGCATACTCCAGGTTTGAATTCATTTACTGTGCATCGAAAGATATCGCCAGACCCTACAAGAAACCCACATGCGCCATCTTTTTGTTTCAAGGCAAGATCCACCAGACCTTCCTTGACTTTTATTCCAAGGTCAAAATCCTTTGCACCATAAATCTCAATAAAACTCTCAGGTTCAACCCCAAGCCCTATTGAGAGCCTGTAAACGTCGTGCGCATTAACAAATATCGTATATTCTTTGCAGCAATTTGTATGACATGAAATGCATGGAAATTCCTTGGTACCACCAGTGGTAGAAACGGTCAAGTTTTACTTTACTTTTCCCAGGCTTTATTCCTATAGATGAGATTTTTTGAGTTTGTAAAGTAAATTGCAAAGCCTCAAGCCATATTTTCCCACATGTTACTACCCGCGAATCCAGAATTTGACCAAGTTGAAATCATTTTGGGAAATAGACAAAAAGTTAAGTAACGTAAACAAAATGAAAACAGAGTGGAAAAAGGGTTCATCCTAATCAACTGCGAACTAGGTGCAGAAGATTACATAATTGAAGAGCTCAAGACAATACCACAGGTAAAAAGCGCCCATGTTACATTTGGTGCCTATGACGTAATTGCAGAAATACAGGCAAAAAACTCTCAAGAGTTTGATCAGATACTATCACAGAAGATACGTGTCCTATCCCAAGTGATGAGCACCATGACACTCAAGGCTACCACTACATAGTCGTAAGAAAATATTTTCCTGCCAAATAATTGGCAAGATGTACTGGATAAAATCAGGCCAAACTTAGCTTGTTCAAATTAGCATTCCACAAATTCAAGTGTGTTTTAGTGCTTGATTTTACTAAATGTCAGACTTTTTCATGACGTCAGTTGATGACATAGACAGGAGAATTATAGAATTGCTGATGGAAAACGCAAGAACGCCTGCACGCCAGATAGCCATCAAGCTAAGAAATGAAGGACATGACATTCAAGATAGAGCTGTTGCATACAGAATAGAGAGGCTTGAAAAAAAGCAGATAATCAAGGGATATGAGACCATCTTGCGCCAGTCACTTGTAGAGGATTTTGAAGCTTTATACCTGAAATTCAAGGCGGCTAAATCTTCAGAGAATATCACGAATCAAGTATGCAATTTTGTAAAAGACTTGCCAAATTGTTTGATGACTGCAACAGTTACCGGAAACTGGAATCTTTTGATTTTGACTGCAAAAGACGAATCCGGCAAAAAGTGTGAAAGACAAATCATAGAGAAATTTTGCGAATACATTGAAGACTATCGAGTCTGCAATCTAAAGTTTGAATCAATTAACACGCTTAACATGCAGTCAGTTATGATATAGGAGAATGCAATCCTGCTCAAAATTTGATTAGATTATTTTTTGATATTTTATTCACAAAATCATCGCTTCCCGAATGATAATTATACTAGTAAACAGACGGTTACCTAGTTGGATAAAATCGAATACGAAGGTACAGTATGGGCGATAAATCACGGTTTGCCGCAGCCTTTGCTTGATCATTGCATTAAAAAACTCGTCGACTATGGAGTAAAAAAAGAAGACATCCAGATCACAGATGCTCCAACAGATGTCAAGGTTGGAACCATAGTAGTTGATGTATATCCATACCACATTGAAGTTGGCAAGGTAAGAACTACAAGAAACGATTCATACATCAGCGGTAGCATAATGATAATAGAACTAAAGGCAGACCCAGAAGGAAAATACATAGACTAGCAAAATAGGCTAATTTTTCAACTCGATTGATTTTAAACGCATAATTAGACGGGTGTTTCCTATTTACAAACAATTGAAGCTAGAAAGAAAAAGTATCTATTTTGTAATTGGAGTGTCAGTTGTTTTTTGTTCCCTGTCAGCAGGTTTTTCACTTGTAGGTACAGTTCTTCCAGATAAAATAGCCATGATAAATCCAATTGAGCACGGTAGTCTGAGCATAAAAGAAATTGGAGGGCATTTCATTTGGGGTGCCGTTGCAGCCCTTGTGACACTCAGGCTTAGATACATTCTGCTTGGAGGACTATTTGCAGTTTTGATAGACTCTGATCATCTGATTGGCCTATTGCATACAGAAGGAATACCCCGCATGGGCCACTCGATAACATTTGCCATAATTGCAACAATTGTCTTGATGCTAGTGTTTTCCAAGAAAGACTATCGTTTGGGAACAATAGTTGGAACAAGCGTGCTTACTCATATATCATATGACATTTTTGATGGCTCGTACGGATTTCCAATTTTGACACCGTTTATGGACAAGATAATCCAATTTCCAAAAATAGACTGGATGGTGTTTGAGATTGCTGCAATTGCCATAATTGGAGTTTCAAGTTTTATAATTACAAAAAAAGAATCGGTTCAGAAAAATACATCTACACAATAAAAATTAAAGCAGTGGTACGATAATTTTTCAAATAGATTTATTTCACAGATACAAAATGTTACTAGATTATATCTGAATTTGTAGCGACATGTAGAATATGTAAAAGTAAATTTACAATCCCAGACATGGGACCATGTACAGATCTTGAATACAAAGGGTACATCAAAGATACTGGTTTTGTATGCAAGTGTGGCAAAAATGACTGGCAATTAATTGCAGATTAAGAAGTAATATCCCTTGAGATTATGACATTATCCACACTTGACATCAACAATGAAAGGATTTCATGTTGAATAGATTTATTTCAGATTATACTCTGGATTTATCATGAGGCGAAAAAAGGCTCCAAGTAAAATCCCGGTCATGCCAATAGCAATAGGCTCAGGGGTGGTCATTGTAGCTATTGTAATACTTGTAAACTATTATCTTGATCAGACAACTCTTTCAGGACAGAGGTTTGGAGACCAGTTGGCACAAATCCAGTCAGACTTGAAAAATGAAACCCAGAGTTTTGACCAGCACCTTACCCAGTACAAGAATGGTCAGATTTCAAAAGACCAGATGTTAAAGATAACAGATGAACACATACTTGCAGTCAAAAATATACTTCCACGATATGAAGACCTAAAGGCGCCAGACGCGTTCAAGCCATCGTTACAATTATTCATGCTGTCAACTGAAACACAGATTGAAAGTGATCAAACTCTAAGAGACTGGGTTGTAACAGGAGACAATGCAACTAGTGCAAAATCAGACCAGTTGCTCCAGCAATCATTCCAGTATGAAATGAATGCACTCCAGTCTTATGAAAGCGCAAAAACTGGCGGCTCACAATAAACCTTTTTGATGGGCAAAATCTAAAATGTCACTCAAGTTACCAAGTATCTCTTTTTTCTCAAGTGGAACAGGTGATTGAAAGATTATTCCAAGTGTTATACTTAACATGTCATGATCAGTGTGAGATATCAAAATTTTGTGATGTTCAATTCCTTTTTCTGTTACTAAATTTTTCCAGGCCATTATTCTGGTATAGACCTCTTGGAGTTGTTGTTCCAAATAAGCCAGGTGCATCTCTTTTCCATCTTCAAAAATATTAAACTTGACAAGAGGCAGCATCAGGTAACCGCCTTTTACCGGATCGTGGTTTTTTAGCATCTCTTGTATTACTTGCTCTGCCTTGTCTTCTGGCTTGATATCTCCATATTCAGGTGCAAAATAGCCTGCAAGTGTTTTACGGGAATCGTAGATCTTAAAATAAGCGTCTTCTTGGTCTATGGTCCACATTGTACTAGGCTGTGATTTTCTCGGCTACCTGATTTATTTTGAGTGTACTAAGACACTTGCCGCAGAAATACTCTTTTCCAGTATTAAATATGGTAGGACTTTTGCACTTGGGACATTCCTTGTTTACTCGATTAACTTCAATTGGCATGATGAACTCTTTGGGCCAACTCTTCAAAAATACAGGTGGTCAAATTTAGTTTGCAACTTGTCTACTTACAACAGATCCTGGACCAAAAATCAAACATTATAAACAATGCAAGGAAAATCTAGTTTGTGATTCCACACACAACAAGAAAATTCATTGACAGCCTAATCGATTACTACATCAGCGAGGCTGCATCTTACAAGCAGATGGCAAAGACATACTCTGATGAGGTAGAAGATATCGACGCAAATGCATTTGGAATCATTGTAGGTTGCATCTATTCTGGCTTTCTTCAAGCATACCAGAACCAAAAACAAAAGCCACTGCTAGAGGACACACAGGAATTCACGCAGATGATCAAAGTCAGGGCAGCCCAGATAAAACGCGGCATACTTGATGCCAAGGTCTAATCCATTACATGAAAAAAATAATTTCAAGCGTTATTGTGATCATCCTAGTTTTTGGAATACAAACATCTCCTGTCTTTGCAACAGGCCAGTTTCTTCAAATGCCAATCAGGGTTCAACATGGTCCCGTAATTTGTGCATTAGAACCACAGGCAAATTCAAAATTTCCAACGGTTGGAAAACAATTGCTTGATGAAACAAATTATGCAGTAATTGACTGGAAGACAAAGCTAAACGAGGGCTTGGGAAGACATCCTGTTTGGAATATCACTCTAGTCCAAGTTCCAATTGGACAACAAAATGGATTTGACTATACAAAATGTGACATTACAATACACTACTTGCCACAACCTCAAGAAAGCTCAAACGGGTTTATTGCAACGGGAGTAACAATTCCAAATTTTGAGACAGGCAAGACAAATATCGAGATTTACTACCTAGATGTTCAATCAAACTGGGTCAAGACAGAGTGGACAGAAAACGGTCAGGGGTATTACCAATACGTCGACAAGCCGTACTATACAGGATTGGTTGCCACAAGCACGCAGTTAGACTCTACAATTAGGCATGAGATGGGACATTCGTTTGGGCTAGGACACTATATTGTACCATATGACATGCTACAAAATATCATCAATGGTTTGGTAGACATGCCATCAATCATGATAGATACAGTTACCGTTCTTGGCGTAAAACATTATGATATCACGCCACTTGACGTTGCACAAATAAAATCAATATACGGAAGTGGCGGTTTTGACAATCAAGTAAAACCAACATCAGGATACCAGCGGGTACACCTGCTGAGTACAGACAAGCAATCATACCAGCCAGGTGAAAAAATAACACTAGACATCAACACTAGCACATTTGGAGAAAATTCATTTGCAGAAATTCTTGTAATTGATTCAAATAATACAATGATAGAAAATCTTGGCGTTTACAAATCAAACTCTACAATATCTTTTGATAACATGTATCAGAAAAATGGAAATTACTTGGCAGAACTGATAAATCCAATTACTGGAGATTTTGATTTTACAGGCTTTACCATAGGAACTCCAAGTGCAAACCAGGAGACAAGCCAAAACACATGAATTCCAACGTGGGTAAAAGATAACGCCAAACAATGGTCAAGCAATGAAATAACTGATGATGTATTTGCAAGAGGACTACAGTATCTCATCAGTCAAGGTACAGATTCACAGAACCAGTTAGGGGGCAGTCATTTGGATCACATTCCAAACTGGGTCAAGAGCATCGCCGGATTGTGGGCATCAGGACAAATTTCAGATGATGACTTTGTCAGTGGACTGCGGTATCTGTCAGACAACAAGATAATTTCAGTCCAATAATACAAAACCCCAGACACAAAAGGATGATACGGTTTGTGAAAAGTTAAATTGTAACATGTAGTGGAAAAGTAAAAAGATATTGTTTGATTGAGCCCATTGTGAACTTGTTTTAGTCTATACCGCAGTATCTTGTGTTGTGTGTTTCAAATTAGTAATAAGCATTCGGTCAAAAAGTCTTAATATATTACCGATTGGCTAGGCATGAAACTCCTTCCTGAAATGAGAGCAGGAATTGATCTAAACTTGTGATGATGTGATTGGGCATAAATAAAGATGAAAACCAAAGCCATGCTATAAAGACAGTATAGATTTAAGTTACTAATGCCTATTTTACAAGTGATATCTACAATAGAATCTCAGTTTTTAGAATCTAATGATTTTGTAGAATATGAAGGTGAATGGATTGCTATACTGGATAAAAAAGTAGTAGCACATGACATATCTTTTAAAGATGTTTTTGAAAAAGCGAATTCTTTGTCATTAACTAGAACACCTCTATTTCATAGAATTCCAAAAAAAGATGAAATAGATAAATTCATTCATTTATGATTTTTCTGGTGGAAGTATAATTTACAACAGTTTAGAGGAAGATGAAGAAAATATGAAATTTTACAGGGAAAGATTGAATTGGAAGAAAGTGAAACTCATAAAAAAAGATATTCCATTAGTAGGTTACGAGTCAAAGGCAAATAGAGATAATAATGATTGTTGGTTCTTCATGATGAAATTCCCTTTCAAAAGAATTAAAAATAAAAATAAATGGGCATCTTCTGTTTTGGGCAAAGATAATTCAACAGTAGATGAGGTTTATGAATATCATAAAACACTTTTAGAAAAAAGATACATAAAGTTAGGCTGGACAAAAAAGGAAGCACATCAAGATGCCAATTCATCTATAAGACCTCTCAGAAAATTAGTATGTTTACGTTTCTGTTGATTCTGAAATGTTAGAAAGTTAGTCACATACCATATATCTTAAACCTAGGAAAAATCTTATTAAAAATATAATGAAAGTACACTTTTTGACCATTAAATGAAATAGATCAGGAAGATGGAGACTAATTTAAAATTCTATGAGTTCCCTTTCAAATAGGACAAATTTCTCGGATTTTGGATCTCCTTTTACATCAAACCATGAAAGTTCTATAGTTACCTTTCTGCCAGATATCTCGTCTATTTTTATGCTCTCTGCTACTCGCAGAGCTTTTTGCAGTGATTTCTCATCCATGTTTTTTTAAGCAGGACTAGTTTAATTTAGAGGTTGAGAGAATCACTTTCTAAAAATTATTTCCAGTAGTAAAATTATCAGTACTGTTCCAACGATGCCCATAATGTCATTTACTTTGAAAATTTATCCATCATGCCTTTTTTGTGAGCGTGGATTAGATGAACTTCAAGACCTTCAGTAGAGTAAAAAACGGTATTGTATTCCCTACAAGTTGGCATGATGATACTGGAATCCTTTGTTCTTGGCATTACAATGTCATGCCCTTTTTCTTAATATCTTTACAGTTTCCATAAAGATAAATTGCAACATTTTCAACTATACTTTAATGTCAGAACTAGTCCAGTATCAAATCCAGCAATTAATTGACAATGGTCAGACGGTCCAGTTGACACTTACAGAAGATGTCCAGACAGAACCAGTCTCACAAAAACAGCTAATGCTGGATGCAATAAACCAAAAACTAGACCCAGAGCTAAGAGACCAGATAGCTCCATTTATCGAGGCAATACTTCAGTCCCAGCCCACAATTGCAATCAAGAGCTATGCCCAGACATCAATCACAATCACAATGCCAAGACGAAGATATGAGAGGATGGGTAGCCCTGCAGTAGGCCAGAGACTAGAGATTAACATAAAAAAGATCTAGATCAGTTTTTCAATCTCAGGTACAGTTTCAAGAGGTAGAGAGCACGTAAAGTCCCTGCAGACGTATACCTTGGTTTTTGTATCATCATATTCCTTGCCTGCAAAAAACTGCAATCCCGTGAGGGATTCAAGATCCTCTTTTCTTGAAATCATGACAAGGATTGCTTCAGGTATGAATTTTTTCAAGAGATAGTTTTTCACATCTTCGTTTACGGTATTAATTACAGTAATTTCGACTGGCTTTTTCAAGTATGCATAAATGGAATTTAGCAGCTGCCCAAACCCAAACGGATTTTCTGCAGCCATTACTGCAAGTGACTCCATCACTTTGATTGATACATCAAGATATTTTTTTTCTTGTGTGAGATGATACAGTTTCAACATTACACCCGCTGCAACAGAGTTTCCGGATGGCAAGGACAAGTCGTAGATGTTCTTTGTTCTGATGATCAGTTTTTCGTGGTTGTCTGCAGTAAAGAAAAAGTTCTTGTGGTCTTCATCCCAGAAATGATCAAGCATGTAATTTGCATAGTATACAGCCAGGTCAAGGTATTTTTTTAAAGGTTCGACCTCAAAGTAATCAAGTAAGGCATTTACAAAATATGCATAATCATCAAGATATGCCCTAAGTTTTGACTGGCCGTCTTTGTACGTATGGAGTAGTTCCCCATTTTTTGTCAATTTCTCTTCAATGAATTTGATACAGTTTTTGGCAGCCTGTAAAAAGTCTGCATCTCCTGCAACGCGATACCCTTTGACAAATGCTGTAACCATAAGCGAGTTCCAGCTTGTCATTATCTTGTCATCTCTTCCAGGAGGGATTCGCTTTGTCCTTTCTGCATAGAGTTTCTCTCGTGATTGCTTTAAGATTTGGATGATTTCTGATTCTTGCTTTCCAAAGTGAAATGCTATTGAGGACAGGTTCATACTGTTGTACAATATTGTGTGCCCCTCAAAGTTGCCGCCATCAGTCACATCATAGTACAAACAAAAGATGTCAGAGTCTTTTCCCAATATTTCTTGGATTTCTTTTTTCTTCCAGACATAGAACTTTCCTTCTTCACCTTCAGAATCTGCATCCTGTGCAGAATAAAATCCCCCTTCAGGCGATGTCATTAGTCTTAGAACATATCGCAGCGTATCCCTGATGACCTCAAGATATCGCGGGTCTTTTGAGATCTGATATGCCTCAGCATAGACTGGAGGCAAGAGTGCATTGTCATAGAGCATTTTTTCAAAATGCGGTACAAGCCAGCGAGAATCAGTAGAATACCTATGGAATCCTCCCCCGAGCTGATCATAGAGACCCCCGTTTGCCATCTTAGATAGTGTCTTGAAGACAAAATCTTGAAACTTTGTAATTCCAGCTAGTTTTGAGTATCGTAGCATAAATGAAAGATTTGACGCATTAGGAAATTTTGGAGCTTGGCCGAATCCTCCATTTGTCATGTCTGCAATTGATAACAAGTTTACTGCGGCTTCATCAAGTATTGATCTTTCCAGCTTGGAATCTAGTGCAATAGATTCTGTTTTTTGTAAAGTGTTGACAAAATTTTCAGCTGCCTGCTCTACGTTGCCAGGTTTTTCTTTCCAGGCTTGTGCAAGCTGCAACACAAGACTTCCAAATCCCGGCCTTCCATAACCATCAAGCGGTGGAAAATATGTGCCAACATAAAACGGTCTTTGGTCAGGTGTCAAAAATACGCTAAGGGGCCACCCACCACTGCCAGTATTTAGTTGACATACCTTTTGGTAGATATCATCAATATCTGGTCGCTCTTCTCGGTCTACTTTGATGTTGACAAAATTTTCATTCATTGCCTGTGCAATCTCTTCGTTTTCAAACGATTCATGGGCCATAACATGGCACCAGTGACATGCACTATAGCCCACACTGAGAAAGATTGGCTTGTTCTCTTGTTTTGCCTTGGCCAGGGCCTCTTCGCCCCATGCATACCACTGGACAGGATTATTGGCATGCTGCAAAAGATATGGACTTGATTCTTTTATCAGATCATTTGGCAATATATCATACAAGAAAATTACAGTATTTGTATTGATCTCTTTAACAGAAACAATAATCTTTGCTTGTTTTCATGGAAAATTCAAGTAATGAAATTCAGAGCAGTCTTTCTCATTTTGGCAATTTCCATGTTTTGTATCATATTACACACAGGGCAAGCATTTTCACAGCAGACAAGTACATGCCAGCCCAATGTCATTTGTGCACATCCAGGGAACATGTTGACGTACTCCATATCATTAAGGGATGTCAACAGTTCTCAGACCTATAATTTCGGCAGCATGGTTGACGCAAATAATATCAATCTGGTGCAAAGCCAAGATGACAAAAACGGGGTTCAAAACACAACTTTGATCCTAAATCTGAAAACAGGTTTTGCCCACGGCCAGCAAGCCAATACCACACGGCCATTTCTTGAAGTGCTGGCATCGCCAGTTGCTTACAATAAGTCCGATACTTCATTCATACAGATAGTGACGGATTTTAACGGATTCAAAAGAACCGCCATAGACGTATTTCGTGCAAATGGAGACAGTACATCAAAAATTGTATATGACCTTGAAACCGGAATTTTGTTAGGAGAGCATTCTGAATCAATCCTTGCAATCAACGGCAACCCAGAGATTGTGGAATTTTCAGATACGCTTACTGGTACCAACATGATAAATTCAGACTCTAATGCCATAAAAAATCTGAAAACTAGTGTATCAATACCAAACTGGGTCAAGAGCACTGCAAAAATGTGGTCTCAGGGAGACATGCAAGACTCTGAATTTGCAAGTGCAATCCAGTATCTCATATCAAATGGAATAATGAACATTCCACATGGAATCTCAGGAAATAGCTCCTCTCAGGCAATTCCTTCATGGTTAAAACACAGCACTGGAATGTGGGCAAGCGGTCAGATTACAGACGATGAGTTTATGCAAAGCATCCAGTGGCTCATCACAAAAGGCATAGTCCAAGTAGGAAACTAGAGTTAAATAAAACTAGAAAATGGTTCAGTTATGAATTGCAAGAGATGCCACCATACAAGTGATGCACACATACCATCAGAGCAAAGCACCTCTCTTGTGAAATTTGGCAAGTGTCTTGTAAGGACTTGTACATGTGTACAATTTTTAGAGCCTATTGAAGAAATTGATGACGAGTTGGTCTAGGTTTTATTTGGATGTAGAATTGACCATTACTTTTTCTGACAGAGATATTGTCTTTGTATTGTTAGAAGCAGTGTGATTTGTTACAGTGGTTGTATGATTAGATGGGCTGGTTACAAGAACATTTGCAGCCATTGAAAGATTATCTTTAGCACCTGTTGCAGTACCAGATGTTTTATTGGTAGAGTTTGTTGGAATAACATTTGTACTAGTCACCACTTTTTCAGTAGCGTTTGTAGTGACTGTAACATTAGCCTGAGTTGTAGCAGATGTAGCGTTTTGTGTCACCGTAGTTGTTGCATTTGGTAATACAACTGGAGCTGGTGGCGGAGGTATCAACTTTGGAGGCGTTAATTTAATCTGATTAATGTTTTCAGATGAAATCATTGGATCATATGTTGCACCAAGTATCTGTTTCAAGTTATCATCAAAAGTAGAAGTAAATGTGAGTATCTGGATTTGAGGATCAACATTTGCAGTACTATACCTTGCAGAATCATTTGCTGCTGCGCCAGATGAAGCATCAAGTGTTTGTGGTGCAATTCTTGCGCCAACTGGCATTGCAATATTAAAAGCCACGATGTTATACCCTGAAGTTGGAGTCATTGCATAGACTTCAGCAAGAGCAACTGATTGAGTATTATTTACAATTGATGTATCAAAGATTAGGACTTGGCCTTTCTGACCACTATAGTCGGGGGTGTGCTGAGCTTTTAGTTTTTCTGCGTCATCAAAGTTACTTGCATGGTCCAAGAGTTGGATCTTGGCACCAATCGGTTGGGTGTAATCAAATGCAACAAGGTTATAGCCATTCTTTGGAGTCATGGCATCAATCTCTTGCTTTGCCATTATATCACCTGAGAAATGATAGTTGTTACCTATGAATAAAATAAGCAAGCCTATGAGAACTAGAGACACTGAAATTACGATCAGGGCGTATCCAACCTTTCGATAATTGTGAGGATTCTTGTCTTTTACAACTGGTTTTGGTCCATCAGATGGCCCCGCAGGATTGGACATTTGTTTCCCAACAATGGGGGGCTGAATTTAATCTTTTATTGTGATGACATGGAACACCCAAGACGGGGGTCAAGTCTACTTTTTGGCTTGATCCATTTTGAAGATCTGCACCATTGTCAGATCTAATGCTTTTTTGAGATGCTCAAACTCGTCAACAAAGTGTTTTTGATTTTCCGCAAGCACCTTTAGTACACCCATCAAAGACTTTTTTTCTCGGTCAGCGGATGCAGCCTCTAGTGCACTAATTCTAGATATCAGTGCATCGAGTTCTTTTTTGAGCTCCTGACCATGAGGTTTGCTCTTGTCCATCAAGTTGGGTTTATCATACACGATATATCAATATATTAAAACCAATGCAACCAGTAGACGTAATCATGATTGATGAAAAACTAGAGTCACTTGGCATAACACTTCCAACACCTCCCAAGCCTGCAGGTTCATACATTCCAGTTGTAAGAACAGGCAACTTGATCTTTGTATCAGGACAGATTCCAATCAAAGACGGACAGGTGCAATTCAAGGGCCAGGTGCCAACAAGCATTTCAGTAGAAGACGCACAAAAAGCGGCCAAGTTGTGCATAACAAATGTCTTGGCCCAGATAAAATCAGAACTTGGAACACTGGATAAAATATCAAAAATTGTACGCGTTTCAGGATTTGTAAACAGCTCTCCAGAATTTTATGAGCATCCAAAGATAATCAATGCCGCATCTGATCTTCTTTTTGAGATATTCGGAGAGAAAGGAAAACACACAAGAATTGCAGTGGGAGTTGCAAGTCTGCCTCTAAACTCTGCAGTTGAAATTGATTTAATCGCAGAGACTATTTGAGTTTTGAATTAAACTTTTTCAAGAACATGCCAATCTTTTCTTTTGGTATGACTGCACCGCATGCCTTGTCATGTCCTCCACCAGAGCCGCCAAGCTCTGTTGCCAATTGGTTTACAATTCTGCCAAGATGTACCTTACATGATTTTGCGCCACGAACTGATACTGCATAGATGCCTTGCTCTTCTCTTAGCTTGTATGACACCCCTACTTCTTTTCCTGACAATCCAAGGACAAAGTTTACTGCCATGCTTGCACCAGAGTCTGTGACTTCCATGTAGGAGAGGTTTTTCATTTTCTTCATGTTGTCCTTGACTTTTTGTATGACACCAGAAATTCTTTCTGCCTGGATTCTTGCAAACTCAAACGTATTGTTTATCTGGTGTGGATATTTGGAGTCGCTTAGCTCATCCACCAGATATAATAGAAATTCAGGATCTTTTTGGTGGCTTGTAATTGTAAATGTAAGAACCGTAGCCTCCAAGAGTACAAACTGTCTGTCAAATCTTTGCAGTTGTGCTGCACCAATTGGCCTGTCCTCCATGTAATCAGTTACTGCAGCACATGCTGCCAAAAAAGAGCCATAGTCAGATAGTTTTGTCTTGAATGCATCATACACCTGAACTGTAGTGCACTCGTTTACTGTATGAATTAGTTTTACCTTCAAAGCCTTGATCTTCTTTTTTATTGGTTCTTCAATATCGTGATGGTCAATGTACGTAATGGAAACCTTGTTTTTTCGTAATGCCTTTAGTAATTCAACAAACTGGTCCTGGTTTGATTTGCTCAGTCCCAAGTCGCAGATAAATAACGTCTTTAGTTTTTCATCATTTTTTAGCGCTTCAAGCTCATTCATCAGTCCTGGATAATCAACTAGTTTAGTTTCTCCTCCAAACGCTTTTCGAATCAGTGATGCAGAGCTTACACCATCAGCATCTTCTTTGTGAGAAACACAGACAACTCTAGTTCGCGCCATGGATTATTCACGAGGTTTAAACCCCTCATTTAAACTAAAAAACAGGCTTGGTTTTCTTTAGGCTCATGTATGTTTTAAATTCTGCAACCAGTGTTTGATGTCCCTTGACATCCTGCAGTACCACACAATACATGTCATAAAATGAGATTCCAAGTAATTGTGATTCGCGGTCAAGATCAGAAATCTCTTGCAAGACTCTTGGGTCTTTGGTCTCCACTACAAAATTGTCCACCATGCGGACAAATTCGTCATCCCATTGGCTCATTTCTACCAATTTATGACAAATTTTGCTATAATTACCAAAGTTGTTAGATTAGACCAACTGCTTAATTTTTTATTTACCAAATTAGTAATAATTTAATACATATTTTTTCCATTATAACCCGTGCAGACAAAGAACATCGGTCTTCGAAACATCGAGGTAGCAGATACCAAGATTTCTGCAATAGATGGTGTCAACGGCAAGCTAATCTATAGAGGCTATGACATTCTAGACCTTGTAAAAAAATCAACCTTTGAGGAGACAGCGTGTCTTCTTCTCAACGAGGATTTGCCTACACAGGATGTTCTTTCTACTTTTTCAGATAAACTTGTGGCAGCCCGTGAAATTCCAGAGGGTTTAGAGAAGACCCTGCGAAACATTCCCAAGACTGCAAACCCAATGGACGTATTGCAATCTACAGTATCCATGATGGCAGTCTATGACACTCAAAAAATAGACGACAGGGATACCAACTACAACAGAGCAATTGATCTGATTTCAAAGATTCCAATAATTGTTGCATGCTGGGATAGAATTAGAAATGACAGGGAGATAATCCAGCCATCAAAGAAGCTAAACCATGCAGGCAATTTTCTATACATGCTTACAGGAAAAGAGCCTGACGTAGAGGCTGCAAGAATTTTTGACATTTGTCTAATATTGCATGCCGAGCATAGCTTTAACGCATCAACGTTTGCAGCACGAGAGGTTGCATCAACACGTGCCAACATGTATGCTGCTGTAAGCGCGGCAGTCGGTGCATTGAGCGGTGAGTTGCACGGAGGTGCAAATTTTCAGGTAATGAAGATGCTTTTGGAGATTGGTTCCGTAGACAAAGTAGAACAATGGATAAAAGACAAGCTTGCAAAGAGCCAAAAAATAATGGGTATGGGCCATGCAGTATACAAGACATTTGATCCAAGAGCCGAAGTTCTCCGTGAGCTTTCAAGAAGACTTGCCGAGAAGACAGGATTACCGTGGTTTGCCATAACAAAAAGAGTAGAAGAGGTTACAGAAGAAGAGATGAAAAAAATTAAGAGTTCAGATATTTTTCCAAATGTTGATCTTTATAGTGCATCAGCATACTATATGCTAGGCATCCCGATGGACCTTAACACACCAATATTTGCAATCTCAAGAGTGTCAGGATGGACAGCTCATATAATAGAAGAAAAATTTGCCGAAGCCGCACCAAAACCAATGCTTTACAGACCAAAGGCAGTCTATGTAGGAAAATACTGTGGACCATCTGGATGCGAATATGTGTCCATCGAAAAACGTCTGGCACAAATTTAAGTGTAATTTTTTTTTTTGCATCATAATAATTCAAAGGCTCTAGTTTACAAATTTAAAAAAAATACAATCATTTGATGTATCCAAACTATAGAAGAAAGTCACTGCATCTTTAGATATATTGAAAACAGTATAGATGACATTGGAAAACGCATTTAGAGCAAGAATCAATCCTTGCAAAAACGTGTGTGCTCTAGTGTTTGCTTCTATTTTGTTGGCATCACTTGGCGTATCAGCAAATCAAGTATTTGCCATGGGTCAAGCACCATCAACATGCACCAACAGGTACGATGGTGCCATTACTGCCATGAAAATAATTGTTGGATACAAAACATTTGATCCAATAGCACATCCTGGAATAACATTCCAGTTGAGAAATGACAAGTCATACACAGTGACATTTACCATCCACACATACAACCAGAGTTCTCAGGGTAACTCACTTGCTGGAGACACATGGTACGACACAAGCGCTCCAGGATATCAATTGGGCACATGTGTTGCAGGCGCAGGCTCAAACCAGAATGTTACAATCACTGCAACTGAAACACATCCAGGCAACATTGCACCACAGATAACACAAAATGTTTCATGGAAAACTCTAGTACAGGGAGAGATAACATACAACATAAAATGGATAAATCCTTAGCACAATGATGTTATGGATGCATCCATCAATTTTTAATGTTTAAAATCAGGTAACAAAGATTTTAGCTAGTTTCTATTTGCAAGCCAGTCTTTTGCTTTAGAATCCACATCATGTCTATGCAGTACATGGAACACCATTTCATAAAATGTAATTCCTCGCTTTTGTGCCTCACCGTCAATCCACTTTAGTCCCTCAGCAAGCTCTGGATCATATTCTGAAAAATCAACAAGCTCGTCGACCATATTTGTAAAGAAGGAATTTGCTTCTAGCACGATAAGCAAATTTTCATTTTTCTTATTCAGTAGTATACAGAAAATATATTGACATATTTAGTAAATATGTTGACATGGAAAACATTTACTTTTTTGACGGTGATCAAAAAAAGATCTCATGGATAATTGAGAACTCTCAGACAAGATCTGAAGAGAGTAGAATACATGCAGAATATTTTTACAACATAGTAACGCCTGAACAATCAAAGTACATCGCACTGCATGTAGGAATTTTTTGGAGCATTGGTAGATTCATAGTAAAAAATGGTGACATGATAAAAGTAATGTTGGATCAAAAATCAATGTTTGATCGTCTTGTGAAAAATAAATTAACTGATGATACATTCATAGAAAAAAGAATGAAATTCATTGATCAGATAATCAAACAAAGAGATCTTGATGTCAGATACCAACTGATAGATCCAAGCCAAAACAAGGCAAGTAAGTTGCTAATTTCGTAGTACGATTCCAATATCCATCAAGTTTGTTCCGGTAGGACCAGTAAAGATCAAGCCACCATACTTTTTGAAAAAATTGTATGAATCATTTTTGTCAAGATATTGTTTTATTGTATTTAATTTTTGATCCGATTGCAAAATTGCACCTGCACAATCAGTCTTGCCATCAATCCCATCAGTGCCAACAGATGCAACAGTAACATCTTGGTATTTCTTGGATAGATCAACTGTAGCGTACAAGACTAGCTCTTGATTTCGGCCACCCTTTCCTTTTCCAGTTACAACAACAGTGCTTTCCCCTCCAAAAACTATACAGCTCATTTTTTTGCCAGAAAACGTTCTAGATAATTTTGGACCCAGATCTTGTACATTACCAGATAGACAACCTAACACTTTGACAGAATAGCCAAGATCTTGTGCACGCAGTCTCATTGCATCAAGACAGTTCTTGTTGGTTGAAATGATATGATTTTTTATTTTTGCTTTCTTTGGAGTTTCTGGAATTTTTCCTTTCATTCCCAGATCTATATGGCGTAAAACGCTTCTTGGGACAAGTTTTTCCAAATGATATTTTTCCAAGATCTTTTTGGCAGTTGCAAATGTGGTTTTATCATAAAAAGTCATTCCAGATGCAATACTTGAGAGATCGTTTCCCACCACATCAGACATTACAAGCGATACAGCATCAGATCTCAGGTGCTCTAGCATTTTACCGCCCTTTATCTTTGAGAGATGTTTTCTAATACAATTAATTTCCTTGATGTTAGCGCCACATCTTAGTAACAGATCAGTTGTGGCTTGTTTTTCTTCTAGTGTGATACCATCAGGTAGGGCAACAAGTGATGACGAACCCCCTGATATCAAAAATATTACAAGATCACCAGTCTTTGTCTTGCCAAGAAATTGGATTATCATTTTTGCGGCAGCCAGACTATTTCGGTTTGGAATTGGATGACCTGAGCGTATTATTTTGAATTTTTTGTTCGGCACTCCAACTTTATCGTGAACCACCAGTATGCCTCCATCAACACGTGTAAGCGAAGACACTGCAGCAGCCATAGCATGTGACGCTTTACCTATTGCAATTACAAAGATGTGGTTGTACTTTGCAAGATTGATTTTTCTTCCAGGTATAACCAAGTGATCATTTGCAATAATTTTTTCAAGATATAGTCGTGGATTTGCAGCGCCAAGACCTGCCTCAAGTATAGACAGGGTATCTTTTTTTGCAGAATTTGTTGATAATGATTGAAAATTTCTAATTATCATTTATTGTCATCGTACAACAAATAAAAATTGGTCAATTTTGAGTCTTTTTATTGGCATTTTAAGAAATTCTGTTAATTACCTTTGTTACACTTTTTTTATATATCACAAGATACAAACCCTAGTATGTCAAGAAATGATGTGAAAGTGCCAGTAATTGGAGGGTTGTTTGCAGTAGCAATAATGGCAATGCTAATAGCTCCGGCGTATGCAGATCCAATTGTAAAACCAACAAGTGCTGGAACACTGAACATTAGTTTTGAGACCAATCCAGCAACACCAAATCCAGGAGACCAAACAGAACTTAAGATTAGTTTTCTTAACAAGCAAAATACAGTCCAGCAGCATATTGACTATAGGGTTTCTATGACACAGGGAGTCAATCAGGTATTTGGAACACCTGTTACACACACTGCAGAAGGCTCTGTAAGCATTCCTTTCCAGTTCCAGACAGCAGGAACTTATCAGGTTACAGTAGAAGTCCAAGGAATACTATTCCAGCCAATCCCACCAGAGACAGCAAGTTTTACAATTAATGTGGGAGGAGATAGTGCATCAGTGCCAGAGTTTGGTCCAGTAGCTGGAATGATCATTGCAGTATCCACAATTGGTGTGATAATACTATCCAAGAAAACCCAGTTGCGCATTTAGTCAGAGCCAAGGCAATAGTATAATAATTGTTTCAGGTGATAATTTTTTCATGAATACAGTTCGAATGCCAAAAACAATTAACTTCGGTAAAGATGCTTTATCCGAAACACAATATCCAAAAAATGCCCTAGTTGTAACAACTGCACCACCGGATGTATCAGCCAAGTGGCTTGCAAGAATGAAGATTCAAGATTATATGTTATATGACAAAGTAGAGCCAGAACCATCAATTGAGACAGTAAACAAGGTCATGGTAGAATTCAAGCCAAAGAATCCATCTGTTATAATTGGCCTTGGCGGAGGAAGCTCCCTTGATGTTGCAAAATATGCCGGAATGGAGATGAAGATTCCAAAGATACTCATCCCTACAACATTTGGAACAGGTGCAGAGATGACAACATACTGCGTACTAAAATTTGATGGAAAGAAAAAGCTCTTGCAGGATGAAAGATTCCTTGCAGACATGGCAGTAATTGATGCTTACTTTATGGATGGAACACCAGAGGCAATTGTCAAAAATTCTGTCTGCGATGCATGTGCACAAGCAACAGAAGGATATGACAGTAAACGAGGAAACGAATTCACTAGAATGCTTTGCAAATCAGCATTTGATGTGCTCCATGATGCAATTATGAACAACAAGCCAGAAAACTATCCATTTGGTTCAATGCTTTCAGGTGTTGGATTTGGAAATGCATCAACCACATTGGGCCATGCATTGTCCTATGTCTTTTCAAATGAAGGTGTACCACACGGATACTCGCTATCATCATGCACCACAGTCGCACACAGATTCAACAAATCCATTTTCTATGACAGATTCAAAGAAGTCATTGAAAAACTAAAGTTTGACAAACTTACATTGAAGGCACCTTATGATCAGGCAGCAGATGTTGTCATGACAGACAAGGGTCACTTGGATCCAAATCCATTGCAAGTATCAAAGCAAGATGTTGTCCAACTTTTAAAAGACATTGTAGACGGAAAACTCTAGTCTACTTTTTCATTTTCATATTTTTGTGCCGTTATACTAGTAATCTAAGATTTTTTGAAATTCAAGTGGCATAGGCTCCAAATCCACAACTAATATCATAAAATTACTAGACTTAAATACATCTAA
Organism: Nitrosotalea sp.; assembly: GCA_025451075.1. GTDB lineage: Archaea > Thermoproteota > Nitrososphaeria > Nitrososphaerales > Nitrosopumilaceae > Nitrosotalea. The sequence continues at coordinate 20,233 of JANWLA010000009.1, forward strand.
TTTAAGACAACTATAGAAGGATTTCATGACGCTAAAATTTGGAATTCAACAGGGACTTAACGTTGCCCGTCTGGGATTAAACGAAGATCAAATCATTACAGCTTGTGTTTTAGCAGACAAGACAGGGTATGATTCTATTTGGTACATGGATCACAGCAATGTTCCACAATGGGACAAGGCAATAGTAAACGATCCATGGGTTATGCTTTCTGCAATTGCAGCAGTTACACACAAAGTAGAACTTGGAACTTGTGTAACAGACGCAGTGAGACGACATCCATCAAACATTGCACTTGCATCAATTACACTTGACAGAGTATCACATGGAAGAGGAACTTTGGGCATAGGAGCAGGAGAAGCACAGAATCTCAAAGAGTTTAAAATTCAATGGGACAAGCCAGTTGGAAGATTTGAAGAACAGTTACAAGTCATAAAATTACTTTTCGAGTCATCACCATCACACAGGGTCAATTTCAAGGGTGAATTTTACCAACTAGAAGAAGCATGTTTGCAAGCAAAAAGCATTCGCAAGCCAGCACCACCAATCTACATGGCAGCAGGCGCACCAAGAACACTCGGACTATGTGGTAAATACGGTGACGGTTGGATTCCAATTGGTTACACTCCAGAGTTGTATGCAGAACATGCAAAAGCAATCAAGGCATCGATGAAAGAAAATGGAAGAACCGATGAGAACTTTAACTATGCAGTTGACATCGACGTATACTTTTCAGATGATGCAGAAACAGCATGGGCAAAAATGAAAAATGCTGTAAAGGTCAGCTTGTTCAAGCCTGAAGTTCTCAAGGTTCACGGCATAGAAGATATCGCAGGTTTTGATTTCAAGAAATACTTTACAGAATATTCTATGTCAAACCAAGAATGGATTGTAAAGATGAGAGAAGCTGCACAGACAATACCTGATGATGTAGCACGATCATCAATTGGAATGGGTACACCAGATGACATCATCCCAGTCTTTGAGAAATTCATGAAGGCAGGTGTAAATCATTTCATTGTAAGATTCTGGGGTTCAGGATACTTTGGCTCTATTGACAAGTTTGCCTCAAGCATAATGCCTTACTTTAAAGACCAGAACAACCCAAGAAAGTAATTTTTCCAAATAATCCCTGAGTGGAATTTGTTCATGTAGTTTAGTTCCATTTTCATAAAACAGATTGAATTTGGTTCCAATCTTTGCTCCAAGTTGACGGAAGATAATTCATCTATCAAGCGTGTGAAGATGGCATTTGTTAACTTGCTATAACGTTATTCCACACTAATGATCTTGCCAGTTTTATCATCAATACTTAGTTTTTTAACACGATAACCTGATGATGAATGAACATCTGCTTCCACAGACCAAATTCCATTGTCAAAACCAGTCACCCTAATATTGCGAACTTCGTGGGATTGTTGTAAAAAACTTCTTACTATCTCTTCTACCTTATTACTATTAATTCCCATAAGGTAAATTCTCCGAAATTAAATCAATACATATTATACAGAAATCTTGAATTTATTTTAATTGCAAAATTATTATGAAATAATCTTCTATTTCCTTGAGCATCATAAAAAGGTCAAAGGAACACACCTATGAAAGATCTTCATCCATATTCTTTTTGTAGAGTTCCCTAATGGCTTGAATTCTAGTATCGGTTTCTCTCAGAGATAAATTGTAGAAATCAAAAGGAAACGTAGGATTATTCTTATAAACTTCCATTAGCTGTGCTTGTCGTTCTTGGAGTTCATTTATCATATTCAGACAGATATCATGCAGAAAAGACCTGTGCTCATCTGATGCGTCCATGTTGATACACCATTGATACATTCTCTTATACTTATAATGATAATCTATAGGATCATCGTTTTCTCTGATTGTTAGAAGGGCACTCTTTAGAGAAAACTATTAGTCAGTTCAATTCCCATAAAAAACAATTAGAGAGCGTGCAAAATACCATAGTTGTATATCCGAATACTGCCATAGAATGTGTCCCCTAAAGATACCGAAATATTGTCAGTTTCTCAGAGTTTGGCAAATCAGACACTAGTGCAAAGTTAAAGAGCGGATATGATTTTTTGTACTCTTTCATAAAACTCCATGCAACATCATGAGTCTTAAATTCAGTCCTTATACCGTCAATCTGGGTTTCTACCCCACATACGTCGTATACCATGACTTGGTATTTTTGTGGTTTTCTGTGTGGCTTGGCCTTCATAAGCCAAGCAACTGCAAACACAAAGACTGCCATCATTATCAATGCAGCACCAATCTCTCTGAAATATACTGCAAAAAATGATGGAATCGTATTACCAAACAAAGTGTAGACATAGCTTGCAAATCCGACTACAGAGCCCACTATCATGCCCGCAAAGACTCCAATAGGATTAGAACCCTTTTGCATACCTTGTGTTAGTGCCACTTGCATTTATCTATTAAACCATACGCAGAAATATCATCCATGATAACTAGGATTTATGCAACTACTTGGAAGGCTTGAGATCAAGTCAAAAGAGAAGATTATAGAATTTCTCAACCAGCAAGAGACTGGAAGAGTGTGCAGTATAGACAAAGACGGATTTCCACAGATTATACCAATGAATTTTGTCTACGCAGATGATGCCATTTACATGCATTCACACCCAAGAGGGGAAAAACTAGAAAACATAACAAAGAACCCAAAGGTCGGTTTTGAGGTAGACCAGAGCCTTGAATTTTTGCCATCATATTTTACATCTCCAACTGATGCATCTCAGGCAGACACATTGTACATTAGTGTGGTAATCAAGGGAAAGGCAAGTTTGGTCTCAGATCCAAACGAAAAGACAAGGGCACTGAACGAGCTGATGAAAAAATACCAACCAGAGGGAGGATATGAAAAAATGTCGCCAGATATGGAAGTAGTAGAAGAAGTTGCCATAATCAAGGTCATACCAGTTACGATGAGGGGCAAATACAAGATCGGTCAGCACTTTGACAAAAATACAAGACTGGACATTGCAAAAAAAATACTAGAGCGCAACAGCCCTACTGCAAACAATACCGTAAAGATGATGGGCGTCACAAAGACAAAAGATGGCCTTCAGGTTTCAGAAGAGCCCAGTTGGTAAAGATATCATAATTACCATTTGCTTTAAATTTGAAACAGGGTCAATTTGTAATGTTTGCTAGAAAATCCAATCTTTGAGCTAGTTTCTGAATTTTCCCCCATAGGTGACCAGCAACAGGCAATAGAGCAGCTAGTCCAAGGAATAAAAAATAAGAAGGTTCAGACCCTGCTTGGTGTCACAGGCAGTGGCAAGACATTCACGGTTGCAAACGCAATTGCCAAGACTGGGAAAAAGACGCTTGTCATATCACACAACAAGACATTGGCAGCTCAGCTTTATGCAGAACTAAAACAGTTTTTCCCAAAAAACAACATTGGGTATTTTGTATCATACTATGATTACTATCAACCTGAAAGCTACATTGTCCAGACAGACACATACATCGAAAAAGACACCCAGATAAACGAAAAGATAGAAAAATTGCGTCTAGAGGCAACTGCAATGCTCTTGTCAGGAGAGCCCACAATCATAATTGCCACAGTATCTTGCATCTACTCACTTGGTTCACCCAGCGAGTGGGAGACAATGTCAATCACACTTGAGAAAGGAGCAGAGATTGGAAGAGGTGAACTTATCAAAAAACTTGTCAGTGCAAGATATGACAGAAACGATACTGAACTTTTGGCAGGCAGATTTAGAATCAAGGGAGATACAATCGATGTAATCCCAGCATACTCTGATTCAGTGGTGAGGATTTCATTATTTGGTGACGATATTGAAAAGATATCAATCTGTGATCCAGTATCGCTTGAAGAGAAAAAACAGGTCTCAAAGATAAAGATCTATCCTGCAAAGCACTATCTTGTTGCATCAGATGTAAGAAAGACTGCAGTCCAGTCAATTAGAAATGAACTAAAACAAAGACTATCAGAATTGCCAGAGATTGAAAGACAAAGACTAGAGATGCGAACCAAGTATGATTTAGAGATGATTGAAGAACTTGGGTATTGTTCAGGAATTGAAAACTATTCAAGACATTTTGACGGAAGAGCACCAGGAGAGCCACCATTTTGTCTGCTAGACTTTTTTGGAGAAGACTTTCTTTTAGTAATTGACGAGTCCCATGTAACACTGCCCCAACTCCATGGCATGTACAATGGAGACCACACCAGAAAAAAATCCCTGATTGATTATGGGTTTAGGCTCACAAGTGCATTTGATAATAGACCATTAAAATTCGAAGAGTTTGAGAGATACATCAAAAATACAATTTTTGTTTCCGCAACACCTGGAGATTATGAAAAAAACAAGAGTTACAAAATTGTTGAACAACTGACAAGGCCAACAGGGCTTGTGGACCCAACAGTTGAGGTAAGAAAGACTACAGGCCAAATGGATGACTTGATTTTAGAAATAAAAAAACGCGTGGAAAAAAACCAACGTGTCCTAGTTACAACACTTACAAAAAGAATGGCAGAGGACTTGGCAGAATACTTGTCCAAGCACCAGGTAAAGGTACGCTACCTGCATTCTGAGATTGAAAATCTCCAGAGAACTGAGATAATCAGGCAGCTCAGGCTGGGGGAGTTTGACGTACTAGTTGGAATCAACCTGCTAAGAGAAGGCCTAGACATACCAGAGGTGTCACTTGTAGCAATACTTGATGCCGACAAGGAAGGATTTTTGAGAAACATCACAAGTCTAATCCAGACATTTGGAAGGGCTGCAAGAAATGTAGACGGCTCTGTGATAATGTATGCAGAGAAAATGACCCAGTCAATGTCACTTGCAATATCTGAAACAGACAGAAGAAGGAAAAAGCAGGTAGAATACAATCAAAAGATGGGAATCACCCCAGCCAGTATAGTGAAGGCAATCCCACAGCAGACAATAGTACTAGATGAGACAAAGCACATGTCAAAGCATGACATCCAGACTCTGGCAATTGAGATAGAGACGACTATGAAGCGTTATGCAGAAGATCTTGACTTTGAGCATGCAATCGAATATCGTGATAAACTAACAAGGATACAAAAACAATTACGAAATGAATGACAAGCTAATCATCCGCGGTGCAAGGGAGCACAATTTAAAAAATATCAACGTAGACATTCCAAAGAATAAACTTGTTGTCATAACAGGATTGTCAGGATCTGGAAAATCAACACTTGCCTTTGATACCATATATGCAGAGGGTCAGAGAAGATATGTCGAGTCACTCTCAGCATATGCAAGACAGTTCCTTGAGATGATGAACAAGCCAGATGTTGATTCAATCGAGGGACTCTCACCTGCAATATCAATCCAACAAAAAACAACTAGCAAAAACCCAAGGTCTACAGTTGGGACCATAACAGAAATTTACGATTATCTCAGGTTGCTATATGCAAGAATTGGAACACCACACTGTCCCAAGTGCTCAAGAAAAATATCAAACCAGTCAGTCGAGTCAATCTGTGAGTCAATCCTAAAAGAATCAGAAGGAAAAAAGATTTTGATCCTAGCATCACTTGTCAGAAGAAAAAAAGGAACTTATGAAAAACTCTTTGAACAGGTAAAAAAACAAGGATATTCGAGGATTAGAGTAGACGGGGAAATAGTAGAGCTTGACGGAGAATTCCCTATTCTTGATAAACAAAAGTGGCACAACATAGAGATTGTAGTGGATAGAGTCAAGGCATCCTGGGAGGAAAAAAGCAGGCTGTATGAATCAATCCAGACTGCACTCAAGGCAGGTCAAGGTGACGTCATGGTTCTTGATACAGAAGAGAAGATATTTTCCCAAAACAACGCATGTCCATTTTGCGGAATCTCAATTGGTGAACTAGAGCCAAGAGGTTTCTCATTCAACTCCCCATTTGGGGCATGCAAGACATGCCATGGTTTGGGAGTAAAGATGGAGTTTGAGGCAGACTTGTTAATTCCAGACAAGACAAAATCAATCCTAGATGGTGCCATAGTTCCATGGTCAGGAAGATTCTCATCATTTAGGCGTCAGACCCTAAGGGATGTGGGAAAAAAATATGGCTTTGACCTGATGACTCCAATAAACAAGATGAGTCCAAAGCAGCTCCAGGTGATTTTATACGGAAGCGAAGAGGCAGTCAAGTTTTCCTATGAATCCCAGTCAACTGATTCAAGGTGGGAGTATACCAACAATTTTCATGGGGTAATACCTAGTTTGCAGAAAAATTTTGCCGAAACGGACTCTGAATCAAAAAGAGAAGAGTTGAGCAAGTTCATGAGAGAGACTCCATGCAATACATGCAAGGGTAGAAGACTCAAAGATGAAGCACTGTCGGTTTCAATAAACTCTCTTTCAATCATGGATACATGTGACTTGTCAATTGATTCATGTTACGAGTTTTTCAAAAATCTCCAACTAAGCGAGACAGAAAAATACATTGCAAAATCCATCCTAAAAGAAGTATTATCAAGGCTTGAATTTTTAAAAAATGTCGGCCTGAATTATCTGACACTTAATCGTGTAAGCTCTACACTATCAGGCGGAGAGGCCCAGAGGATTAGACTTGCAACACAGATAGGATCAAACCTTACAGGTGTGCTCTATGTTCTTGACGAGCCAACAATTGGACTGCACCAAAGAGACAATGCAAAGCTCATCAAGACTCTGACTAAACTTCGTGACTTGGGAAATACAATACTTGTTGTAGAGCATGATGAAGAGGTGATGCGAAGCTCAGACTGGATAATTGATCTTGGTCCAGACGCTGGAGTACATGGAGGAAATGTAGTTTTTGAAGGGACAATAAACGAAATTCTAAAAAGTGAAAAATCAATCACCGGAAAATATCTTAAAAATCATGATTCTATAAAACTTGAAAAAGAAAGGCGTAAGCCAAAAGGCAAACTTGTCCTCAAGGGCGCAGCAGAGAACAATCTCAAAAACATTGATGTCGAATTTCCACTTGGAATGATGGTCACAGTAACAGGGGTGTCAGGATCTGGAAAATCTACCCTTGTAAACGACATACTGTACAAAGCGCTTGCATCGGAGATTTATGGTTCAATAGACAGGCCTGGGCGACACAAGACAATATCAGGAATGGTTGAAATCGACAAGGTCATAGGCATAGACCAGTCCCCAATAGGCCGTACTCCACGCTCAAATCCTGCCACATACATTGGCGCATTTACCCCAATCAGGGAACTGTACTCAGGAACTGAACTTTCAAAAGAGCGAGGATACACCCCTGGACAGTTCTCATTTAACGTTGCAGACGGGAGATGTTTTGCATGCGAAGGCGACGGGGTCAAAAAAATTGAGATGCAGTTCCTGTCAGATGTGTATGTTGTCTGTGACGAGTGCAAAGGCAAGCGTTACAATTCAGAAACACTTGCGGTCCACTACAAAGACAAGAACATTTCTGACATTTTAGCAATGACAGTAGAAGAGGCACTAGAATTTTTCACAAACATTCCCTCGATTCAAAGAAAGCTCAAGACTGTTTCAGATGTTGGACTAGGATACATCAAGCTTGGCCAAGCTGCTACGACTTTGTCTGGTGGAGAGGCCCAGCGTGTAAAACTTGCATCAGAGCTGTCAAAGCGCGATACGGGTAGAACTGTATACATACTAGATGAACCAACAACAGGACTTCATTTTGCAGATGTACAAAAACTGCTCGAGGTACTAAACAGGCTGGTAAGTCTTGGAAATACAATAATCATCATAGAGCACAACATGGATGTAATCAAAAATTCGGACTGGATTATAGATTTGGGTCCAGAGGGCGGAGATGGCGGCGGAACAATTGTTGCAGTTGGAACACCAGAACAGGTTGCACAAAATCCAAGGAGTTACACGGGTCAATACCTAAAACGCATTTTGAAAAATGACTCTTGATATATCAAAAGTTGCAATCCCGTCACACCCTGGCATCTATATCATGAAAGATGAAACGGAAAAAATACTGTACATTGGCAAGGCAAAAAATCTAAAAAATCGTGTCAAGTCATATTTTTTGAAAAATCAAAACTACAAGACACAAAAACTTGTAGAAAAAATTGCAGACATTGAGTTTGTCCTAACAGACAATGAAGAAGAGGCTTTTTTGCTAGAGGCAAACATGATCAAGCGTTACAGGCCGCCATACAACATAGAGCTCAAGGACCAGCAAAGATACACATACCTTAGGATAACAAACGAGGAATTTCCTCGTCTCATGGTGGCAAGAAGGACAAGAACTGGCCAGTTTCTGGGCGGAGGTAAGGTATACGGGCCTTTTACACATGGTAGCTCAAAGATGCTGTCAATTGGCCTGCTACGCAAGACATTCAAGATAAGAATCTGCAAGAGGCTTCCAAAGGAGGCATGCCTTGAATACCATCTCGGAAATTGTGAGGCACCATGCCAATTCAAGCAAGGAGTTGAAAATTACGGTAAACACATAGCTGACCTTGAATCAATTCTAAAAGGCAAACAACGACTAGAAGATTTTGTAAACAAGCTAGGCTTGGAAATGAAACAGGCATCAGAGAATCAACAGTATGAAAAGGCAAAAGAGATACACGAAACATTACAACGGTTATCCAATCTACAAGTCAAACAAAAAATGGAATCACCAAGAATAGGATCTGATGAAGAATATTTTGGAATAAAAATAAAAGATCAATCTGCACATCTGATGAGCTTTCGCTTGTCAAATGGCGTGATAAAAGACAGAGACAAGTTTTCTTTTGATTTGGTTGGTGACAATACATTTTCTAGCTTTCTTTCCCAGTACTATTCCACAAATCCAATTCCAAAATATGTTGTAGTAAGCGAGATGCCAGATAAAAAAGAGATACTCGAAGAGGTGCTTGCGCGTTCAGCAGGATTTTCAGTTCATATCATTGTGCCAACATCTGGGAAAAGACGTGAGATTATTGATCTTATTATGAAAAACATATCACTTGTGATAACAAAGGGTGCAGACCCTGCACTTGTTGAACTCCAAGAGAGACTAGGATTATCAAACGTCCCAAGAACAATAGAATGCTTTGACATTTCAAATCATGGAGAAGATTATGCGGTAGGCTCCATGTCGTGCCTTGTTGATGGAAAGCCACACACTTCAGGCTATAGGAAATTTAAGATAAAGACAGTCAAAGGCAGAGATGATTTTGCAATGATAAATGAGATAGTCAAGAGGCGATATCTCAGGCTAAAGGAAGAAAAATCAAAGATGCCAGACTTGATACTAATTGACGGCGGCAAGGGTCAGCTAAATGCAGCACTGAGTGCACTGCATGCAATTGGCATAAATGTGCCATGTGTATCTCTTGCAAAAGAAAACGAAGAGGTGTACCAGCCTAAAACCAACAAACCAATCATCATGGCAAGAAGCAATCCGGCACTCAAGGTCTTGCAGCATGCAAGAGATGAGGCCCACAGGTTTGGTGTTGCATACAACAGGGCAATCCGCAAATTTACATGATATCATAGTTTTTTCAAGCACCTAACACGCTGCGTCCCACTTTAAATGCCAGGATGTGTCAATAATAACAGGCGCAAAAAAATTGTCAAGAGATTATTCATCGTTTAATTTTGCAGAACGATTGATTAAACAAAAAGGTTCGGGATCCCATATTATTGCAGGAGTGCTTATTCTCATCATCGGCATTGGCGTGGGACTGACAATGAATAACTCGTTGATAGCATACGGATCGCTTGCTTTAGGCATATCAATTATCATCTCTGCATTTCTAATGATTATCAAACAATACGAACGAGCAGTAATTCTAAGACTTGGAAAATATCATAGACAGGTAGGTCCAGGTGTTCAAACTAGACTGCCTTTTGCAGATAACATACTTGTTGTAGATGTAAGAGAAAAAGTAAGTGAATTCAAAGCCGAAAGAATGCTAACAAAAGATAATGTTCCAGTAACTATTGATGCCATACTTCGTTACAAAATAATAGAACAGCGAGCAAAAGATGCAATACTAAACGTAGAGAACTTTAATCAAATGATACAACAGGTTTCGCAAACAACACTCCGTAATAATATCGGTTCTTCATTATTCCAAGATGTACTTTCAAAAAGGGAAGAAATTAACCAACATATCAAAACCACAATTTCAAGCGAAGCAAGTAACTGGGGAATGGAAGTAACTGGCGTAGAAATTCGTCAGGTGATAATACCACAAGAATTGGAATCGGCAATGTCAATGCAGGCTCAGGCTGAGCGTGAAAAAAGCGCCAGAGTGACATATGGAGAGTCCGAGGTTTTGGTTGCACAGAAATTTCTAGAGGCAGCAAAAGTATATGCCGACAATCCTGTGGCATATGCTCTGAGACAATCCAATATGCTGTATGAATCGATAAAGGTTCAAGGAAATACCATAGTCATGGTTCCATCAGAATCACTCAATTCAATGGGGTTTGGAAACTTGGGAACAACCATAGCATATCTTGAAAGCACCAAGAAGGCAGTAGCGCAGCAGAAATCAAAAGATGAACAGCAAGAAGAGCCGCGTTCAAAGTAAAGATATTATTTTCACAGATTACAGCCTGATTTTCAATCTCCCCCTCCAGTATCACACCCACACAATCCAAACTCATCAATTTTCCGTCCACACATATCGCATTCTTCCACAAATTGCACCTCCCATGGCTCTTTAGAGTAAAGGTGGAGATGCACATTGATTTCCTTTGGAACAACATGTTGTAGTGCCAATTCCTACTCCCAATCATCCAGCAACCTGAGGCAATAGTTGCATACAGGGTAACCATTTTCTTCCTCAAACTCTGTTTTACATCTTTTACAAATTTTTGATTTTTTCAGCACAGTTGTTTGCAAATTATACTCCCCCAAATTTTGACATCATTATGAATAGTAAATCCTACAGAGTAACCCACAAAATATTTTTCAGCCACATTTTGTGTCATGTGTTGTCTTCCACAACATATTACGCCTCCATCGCTAATAAACAAACATTACAACAGCCAATCTTAGGTTAATCATAGTTAGCCCAAAGATGTGCTATTGTACTACCATTACAGGACAAGATGCGTGATGCATAACCTTTAGCGATACACTGCCAAGCAACAGCTCTTGAAATGCGGTTCTTCCCCTTGTACCCATAATAATTAGATCATACTCATTCTTCTTTGAAAGCTCAATTATGATCTGTGCCGGGTCTCCCTGATGCATCATAACATTTATTGAAATACCATTTTTTCCAGCCTCATTTTTATAACCTTCCAACATACTTGCGGCCTTTGCCTTTATCTCATCTAAAAGATCAAATGTGATTGCGCTATCTCCTCCAAGATCACATGCAACAACATGAATTACATGAAGTTTACAATCACATTTTTGTGAAAGATACAATGATTTCTCAAATGCACGTTTAGAGGATTCTGAACCATCTACCGCTACAAGAATATTTGAAAACATGATAATGGTACGTCTTTCCTCTTAATTATTGTTAATACCAACACATGAACTATTTTACAAAATCCACATCTGAAAAATTTCTTGTCCATTCACATATAATCATCAATAGAGCCTTCACGCAATGGTTGTGCATCATAGCCCATCTTGACAAGGTCTGCTGCAAACTCGTCTACAAATCCATGAACGGTATAGATTTTTTCGGGATTGCACCGTTTTACCAAGTCGACTAACTCGTTATAGTCACAATGATCACTTAGTGGAATAGAATAGTCATGTCCTCGTGCAAAGGAAAATCTAGAAGATTGTGCCCATCCGCTAAATCCAATTGTTATTGCATCATACTTTGATTTCATGTGCTTGACAAAGGCATTTCTTCCACTCATGTTTGGTGCAATCATGAGCCACGGTTTTTTCTCAAGGAGTCCACTTGATTCAGCCTCAGTGTGACCAATTGATTCGTTAAGAGGTACACCAAACTGTCGGTACAAGTCATTGACTTTTTTTACAGAATCATGATAGTATGGCTGCCAGTGAGAGAACAAGTGTGAGAGAATTTGTGCCTTGCCAAGTTCATACCCAAGCAAAATGACGGGTTTTCCTTTTCCATATAGGTCTGAAATGATTTCATTTACCCGTTTTACAGTATCGCCAATTGTAGGAAAAACGTATTCTGGCATACCAAACGTGCATTCTGTAATCAGCGTTTTGCATTTTGGGACCATTGCACCTTTCATAAACCCTCTATCACGAATCGAAATATCGCCTGTGTAAAAAATATCATCAAACAATAGTCCCTTTGCCCCAAGTATGTGACCTGCATCAATCATGGAAAAATCTTCATACTCTTCAACATAATTTTCAATCAAATAACCCCGGAGCTTTGCAATCGCAGTTGTCTGCTTGGATGCAATAAGCACACCCTGTCCTTTCTGGTTGTGCAGATGGTCTAGATGTGCATGCGATACAAAACTTATTTCGTTTCCAGTACCACGTTTAGGATCAAGATTAACGGTCTTGTCTCCACGCATTACCACAATTCCATTTGATGTCATCCTAACCTTTGAATTCAATTTGAGATTTGTGCCCATCAGATTGGATATAAATTGCAAGATTAATCTGGCACAACATATGGTGTAATGGATTAAACACCGATCTGTTGATCTTCAATTAAAATTAGTAAAGTGTTTATTCACATTAGCACAAAACTAGTCATGCTAAATCTTGCAATATTGATCTCAGGTCGAGGAAGCAATATGGAAAATATCTTAAAAGCAATTAAAAAAAATAAAATTCCAATCAAGCCGGTACTAGTGATTTCAAACAAACCTGATGCAAAAGGCCTAGTTATTGCACAAAAGCTAGGCGTAAAAACAGAGATTGTTGAGAGCCAAGGCCTCAAGGGAGGAAACTGGGAGTATGACTCTAAACTTGTATCAGTTTTGGAAAAATACAAGGTCACACCACAAAATGGCCTCATATGCCTTGCAGGGTTTATGAGAATAATGAGCCCTGAATTTATCAGACATTACAAGGGAAAAATACTAAACATCCATCCAGCCATACTGCCCTCATTTCCAGGACTACATTCTCAGAGACAAGCCCTTGAATATGGCGTAAAATATTCTGGCTGCACTGTTCACTTTGTAGATGAGGGAGTTGACACAGGCCCCATAATCTTGCAGGCAGTTGTGAAAATAAAAGACAGTGACACAGAAGAGGCAATATCAAGAAAGATCCTAAAGCAGGAACACAAGATATACCCAAAAGCAGTAAAGCTCTTTGTCAAAGGAAAGATAAAGGTAGTTGGAAGAAAAACAATAATTTCCTAAATGTCAGGTCCGCCAAAAAAATACATTACAACAAGTTCTTTTTTGTTTCCATGAAATTTGTGTGGAATTTTGTTAGCAACATAGTATGACATGCCTTCTGAAACATCATAGTCTTTTCCATCAATTGTAAGAAATCCATCTCCCTTTACAACATAATAAACCTCATCACTTTCATGTGGCTCTTGTGTATCGTCTTCACCTGGTCCTAACCTTAGAATCCCGGCTGCAATGTTTTCCTTGTTTAGAAACGTGTGAAAGTATGTATCACTTTTTGCAATTTTTTTCACATATTCGTTTGTGTCAAATACTATTTTCAATGATACCACCACAGGCGAGTGCTTAATGATTTTAACTAAATATGATATCCATACGATAGACAAATTTCCAAAGATTAAATATCCAAAAAATCATTCAAGTTTGTTTGACTGGTCAGAAAATAGACGGTATTTTAGTAGCATCATCAGTCAAGGATAGAGTAAGATCAGCCGTCAAGGAATTGTCAAATGACGGAATCATACCATGCCTTGCCACAGTTCTAGTAGGTGACGATCCGGCTTCAGCCACGTATGTAAGAAACAAGCAAAAGGCATGTGCAGATGTTGGAATTAATACAAAAGACCACAAACTGCCTATTACATTTTCTCAAAAAGAAATGAACTCCCTAATCAATCTGCTAAATAATGATGAGACAGTTCATGGAATTCTAGTACAACTTCCACTTCCAAGCCAACTGGACGAGTTTACGACAACTTCTAGAATATCACCCCTAAAAGATGTGGATGGCCTCACACCTTACAACATTGGACTTTTAACATCAGGAAGGTCAATTCTCAAGCCTTGCACTCCCTCTGGTGTAATTGAGTTGTTAGATTATTACAAAATAAGTCTAGAGGGAAAAAATGCAGTCATAATAAACAGGAGTAATCTTGTTGGAAAGCCACTCTACAACCTAATGCTTGAAAAAAATGCTACAGTTACCACATGTCACTCTAGAACACAAAATCTCAAAGAACATTGCCTTGGTGCAGATATCATAGTGACAGCAATTGGAGATAGGTCAAAGTTCATCCTAACACAGGACATGGTAAAGGAAGGTGCAGTGGTGATTGATGTCGGCACAGCAAGATTGGAAGGAAAACTTGTTGGAGATGTGGATTATGATAATGTCATCAAAAGGGCATCATATATCACACCTGTTCCAGGCGGAGTCGGGCCAATGACCATAGCGATGCTTTTAAAAAACACCGTCACAGCTGCATCAATTAGTAAAGAATTTGTCCAACCCAGTTGAAAAATCAAGATTACGCAAACAACTCCTAGACGCACGAGATGAGATCTCACTTGATTTTATAAAAATTGCAAGCAACAAAATCCGGGACAATCTCAGAAAGATCGATTTTTACAGACAGGCCACATCAATTGGCACATACTATTCAATTGGAAGTGAAGTTCAGACACATGATCTGCTACAGGAATTTTTCAACCAGGGAAAAGAGATTGCGCTCCCAAGAGTTGATAAAAATGATCTAGTCTTCAAAAAAATTACAAGTTTGTCAGATCTTGAGCTTGGTAACTTTTCAGTGATGGAACCAAGAGAAAAATGTGAGACAGTCAAAAAACTGGACGTTATATTGGTTCCTGCAATTGCACTCACGCGTGAGGGATACAGACTAGGATACGGTTTTGGGTTCTATGACAGGTATCTGCATGGGAAAAAATCAAAGAAAATTGGTTTGACATATGCAAAACATGTGCTAAAGTCATTTCCCCATGATGACCATGATGTCAAGATGGATTGTATCGTAACAGAAGATTCGGTTATTTACGCCAAGTAAAAATAGTAACCCCATTTAGGCGTGAGAAAAAGACTTTGGACGATTGGTGTTAAAATCTATTTTACTGTTAAAGTTCCTGTCATCCAAGGATGAATCACACAGAAGTAATTGAAAGTGCCTGGATTTTGAAAAGTGAAGGAGAACATTCCTCCCGATTTTATCAAACCGCTATCAAAGATTGCGCCGCTTTGCAGATCTGACGGGTTTCCGCTTGTTACTGTGTGCCCCACAGAATCGCCATTTGTCCATGTAACTGTGTCACCTGTTGCAATATTTACTACATTTGGACTAAAGCAGTTCTTTGTGGTTACACAGCTTTGGTCTCCACCAGCACCTTTTGTTATAGCAACGGCATTTGTAAGTAACGGAGGAGGAAGTAATGAATTGACTTCAGAATTTAATTTATCAACCTGAGTTTGTAAGGCATTCACTTTATTCTGTAAGATGCTATTTTGTTCCTCCAAGTTTCTAATAGAATTAAAAATTACATCAAAAGGAGAGTTAGAATCTTTAACAGCACCTGCAAAACTTGCCGAGCTTATTGAACCCACTAGGAATGACATTATAGAAACAAAAGCCAATGTTAGCAAATATTTGCCAAACAGATTTTTGGTTTTTATTCTATACATATTTTTATGGCAATATTTCTTGTGACACATCACATATTTGACTATGCGAAGATTTTTCTATGAGATCAAAACTGTTTTGAAATTCTATTTTCCAACAAATCATAACTGAAATAATTATCTAGACACCTTAGTTTCCACGCCTAAATGAGGGATTTACTATTTTTATTTACGCCAGGTAAGACCTTTTTTACCAATATCGGTTCTACAATACTTGGAAGGCCAGTTGATTTTTCCCACTCGCAAATAGGCATTTGCAATTGCTACATCCAGTGTCTCCCCAACGGCAGTTACTCCAAGCACCCTTCCACCACTTGTCAGAATTTTACCATTTCCCTTTCTTGTTCCAGAATGAAAGACCTCTGAATTTGGAGTCAAATCACCAAGGCCTACAATTTCCTCATCTTTTGGATAAGACTCTGGATATCCTTTTGATGCAAGTATCACACATACAGCACTGTATTTTTTCCAAGATATTACAGGCAAGAAAGAAAGAGTTCCGTCAATGCTTGCCTGAATGTACTCAAACAAGTCAGAGTCCATGCGCATCATTATTGGTTGACATTCAGGGTCTCCCATTCTTGCATTAAACTCCAAGACATATGGCTTGCCATCTTTTAGCATTATTCCAGCATACAAGAATCCCTTGAAGATAATACCTTCTTTTTTCATCGATGAGATTGTTTTTTCAATAACATTTTTTTGAATTTCATTTGCAGTTAGATCATCAATCACAGGAGTTGGAGAATATGTTCCCATCCCTCCAGTGTTTGGACCCTTGTCATTGTCATAGATTCTTTTATGATCCTGACTTGTGGCCATAGGATATGCAGTGTTTCCATCAGAGAGTGCGATAAAAGATGCCTCTACACCATCTATTCTTTCTTCTAGAATGATTTTTGATCCTGCATCTCCAAAGTTTTTCTGGATTAGCATCTTTTCAATTGCGCCAATTGCCTCAGAGGAGTCATTGCAGACAATCACCCCTTTTCCAGCAGCAAGCCCGTCTGCTTTGACCACAAGAGGATAATCAACCGACTTTGCAAACTCTATTGCCTTTTTTGGATCGTCAAAGACTTCAAACCTTGCAGTCAAGATTCCATTTCTTTTCATGAAATTTTTTGCCCAAATCTTGCTTGATTCTAGTTGTGCAGCATCTTTAGAAGGACCAAAAATCCTGAGGCCTTTTTTTGTAAACTCGTCTACTATGCCATTTGAGAGAGGAACTTCGGGGCCCACAACTGTTACACAGTTATTCTCTTTTGCAAATTTTGCAAGACCCTCAATATCATCAGAAGAAATATCTACATTATTTGGAGTTCCGCCATTTCCAGGAGCAAAATAAATTTTATCGACTTTTGTGCTTTGTGCAAGTTTCCAACCCAGCGCATGCTCACGTCCACCTGAGCCTACAATCAAGACGTTAACCAACGCTTTCGGCTTCAATTATGAGGTATATATTCCAAAGATTGGTTTTAGAAATACTCATTAAAGCACCAACTGAACATATTTTATTGAACCAAGTAGATGCAACAAAATCAGTTTATCTCTTCACACATGGTAGAAGTGATTTAGAAGCAAGTGCAACTAGCGCACTTGTTGCAAACGGTTTTGCAAAAGAAAAGATAGTTTCTGCAAAAGCTGATGCGGTAGGAACCGTAGGTGATTACATGGCAATGCTTTGGATGCCACCAACCCCGGATCAAATAAAGATCCAAAAGATAACAAAGGTCGAGGCAGTCAAGGCAGAAGGCATGATTGGACTCTGGAAAGGAGTCTCAAAAGAAGACCTTTTCATAATACCTCTAAAGTAAATCACGGATTATTTTTTACTCTATTTATTTTATTTACAATTTCATTCACATAGTTTATCCATTCTAGTCGGGTCTAAATCCAAATAACCTATAGTTCACTATTTGGCTCAATTCCTCAACTCACCGCTTTCTTCACGAGCGCGGCAATCTTCGCCTCTTCTGTGGCAGTCAACTTTTTTACCGCAAATGCAGTTGGCCACATGGCTCCTTCGTCTAGATTTGCTTTGTCGCTGAAACCTAACGTCGCGTATCTTGCCTTGAACTTATGCGCTGCTTGAAAAAAACAGACGACCTTGTCATCCCTCGCATATGCTGGCATCCCATACCAAGTTTTAGGCGATAGAGCTGGTGCGCTGGCTTTGATGATGGCATGTAGCCGTTTGGCCATGGTGCGATCCGGTTCAGGCATCTCAGCAATCTTTGCAAGCACGGCGATTTCTCCGCCCGACTTGTCTGTATTCAACTCTTGAATGTGCTCCTTCATTGCAGCTATTTCCTCTTCACTTAGTCCCTTGGCCTTCTTCGCGGACTGTTTGTTTATCTTTTTAATCATTTTGATAATCCATTATAATTTTGCAACTATCTAAGGTTTGACGTAATTCTTTTTCCAAATATCCTTTATTCCAATACTATCAACGGTCTTCTACAAAATCAAAATTAGTATAGGTGCAATAGAAAATCTTCATTCAAGATATTTTTCTTTATCACATGATATCTTGGACAAGTGCAGAGATGAAACTCTCAAACTCAGAGTCTTGAAATTTGATTGTCTCAACTTTATCTTGACTGATTGCAGCCTGGACTGCCTGTAGGTGATAACATTGCCTTCCCTTTTCCATTGCATTATAGTAATAATCCTCACAGGAGCAATACCCCAAATTCAAATCAATCCAGTGCTCGTTTTCTTTTCCGACCACAGTCCAGATTTTTCTGTTGCTTGGCTCAAACAAATGTAATTTTACACCGTTTGATGATACGACAGACTCTACACTGCCAGGTTCCTTTTTCACAAGAATTTAATTGAAAAAAGACAGGTATATCTTTGATGGTAAAGACCAGGATTGTTCCTTCACAACCAGCATTGGTTTTGGAAGACACCCAAAGATTTCTCGTTGTTACTGATTTACACATAGGGTTTGAGATCGGCATGATCTCAAATGATATCAATGTCAAGCCAGAAAATATTATTGAAGAAATCCATTTGGCCCTTGACAGTCTAATCAAGGTTGAGAAACCCGACAATCTGATTCTCTTGGGAGACATCAAGTCAGGCATAGATTCAATCTCAAAGATAGAATGGCAGATGGTACCAATGTTTTTTGAGATTGGAAAAAAAATCAATACAATAGTAATTCCAGGAAATCATGATGGAAACTTGTCCCATCTAGTCCCAGAATACATTACCATGACAGGCCCATCAGGTCTAGTCATAGGAGATACTTTATTGACACATGGTCATGTTATGCCGTCTGAGAATTTTTCACATGTGGATAAAATAGTGATGGGTCATCTCCATCCAGTATATTTCCAAGAGGGTTCGGTTCTTGATGGACAACGACTATGGGTTTCAATCAAGACAGAGAAGAAAAACATCTTCCCATCAAGCAGAGGAGATCTTGAGATAATTGTAATGCCATCTTTTAACAAGTATTTTTATGCCACACACAAGCGTTATCACAAAAAATCAATTTCTCCCATACTTGAGAGAATCAAGGAAAACCATTCTGCAAAGATTGTAACACTTGATGGTTCCATAATAGGAGACGAGTCAATACTTGAAAATATAATTTAAGCTTGAAAAAATTAGCCTACATTTTCATATGACTCTAGTGGTTTCTTGGTAGTCTCATTATGTTTTAGCCACTCTAGAGTCTTTGCAAAAGAGTCTGCAAGCTCAGTTGTTATCAACACAGGGATTCCAAGCTCTACTGCCTTTCTCCTTATCTGATACTCATCATAGAGCATGCCAACATATTTTTCAAGTGTAGATGTGCTTGGCACATTTATGATAAAGTCAATCTTTCTCTCATACAGCAGGTCAGCAATGTTTGGTTTTCTTTGTGGCTCGCTTATCTTATAGACCACGTCAACGTCGCCTATTCTTTTATCAGACAAAAATTCTGCAGTATGCTCAGTTGCAAGTAGCTTGTATCCAAGACTCTTGAGCAAGAGCGCAGTCTGGAGTAGTTTTTCCTTGTTTTCAGATCCTCCAGCACTAATCAGTACAGAGCCCTCTTTTGGAAGAGAGTATCCTACAGATGTAAGTCCCTTTGCAAGTGCATCATAGAAACTCTCACCAAAACATGCAGCCTCTCCAGTAGATTGCATCTCAACTCCCAAAATAATGTCAGCGCCATCAAGTTGCATGAAGGAAAATTGTGGAACTTTGATTCCATAGTGAGGTATTTTGCGCCACCTATCTTTTGCAACAGTTGGAAGAGGCTTTCCAAGTACGGCTCGTGCTGCCAGATTGATAAGATTCATCCGTACAAATTTTGAGACAAATGGCATGGAGCGTGATGCCCGGATGTTAAGCTCTATGACGTACACCTGATCCTGATTTATTAAAAATTGTAGGTTGAACGGTCCTTTGATCTTAAATGCAATTGCTACTTTTTTTGTATAATCAAGTATAGTATCTATCACTTTATTGTTTAGAGTCCACGGTGGAATGCACATCATGGAATCACCAGAGTGTACACCTGCACCTTCGATGTGTTCAATGACTGCACCAATGACCACATTTTCTCCATCTCCTACACCATCAACTTCTGCCTCTAGTGAATTTAGCATGAATTTTGTTATAACAACTGGATAATCAGGCGACACGTTTGTTGCCTCTGCTAGATATTTTTTGAGTTGTGATTCAGACCATACAACTTTCATTGCTGCGCCACTGAGGACATATGAAGGTCTGACAAGAACTGGATATCCCACCTTGGTCGCAAATTTTTTGGCATCAACAAGACTTGAGAATGCCTGCCATGGAGGTTGCCTGATATTTAGATCATCAAGCATTTTGCTAAAGGTGGAACGGTTCTCAGCCTTGTCAATGTCTTCAAAGGATGTTCCAATTATTTTGATTCCATTTTGTGCAAGCTTGGGAGTCAGGTTGTTTGCAGTTTGTCCACCTACAGCAGTTACAATGCCATCTAGTTTTTCAAAATCTGCGACATCAAGCACTCGCTCAAGTGTAAGCTCCTCAAAGTACAATCTATCACAAATATCATAATCAGTTGATACCGTCTCAGGGTTGCAGTTGATTACAGAGACCTCTTTTACCCCATTTTCTTTGAGTCCCCAGACCATGTTTACTGTTCCCCAGTCAAACTCTACACTGCTCCCAATCCTGTATGGTCCTGCGCCAAGCACTGCAATTTTTTGAGAATCCGAAGTTACCTCAAAGTCATTGACTTTTCCACCATATGTAAGATACAGGTAGTTTGTCTTTGCAGGCCACTCTGCTGCAAGTGTATCAATTCGTTTTACCACAGGCAGAATTCCTGCGTCTTTTCTTATTTTTCTAATATCAAGGTCATCTTTTCCAACAAGCCTTCCAATCTGTTTGTCAGAGAATCCAAGCTCTTTTGCTTCACGCAGCAATTTGTTGTCAAGTGTTGATTCCTTGAGTTTCTTTTCAGTTTTTACAATATTTTCAATTTTTTCTATAAACCATGGATCTATTGCAGAAAGTTTGTAGATTTGCTCAACTGGCATTCCCTGTCGCAGTGCTTCTGCCACATAGTATAAAACGCGGTCATCTGCTTTTTGCAGTTTATTTTCAATCTCTTCAATGTCATATTTTTTATCAGAATTTCTGTTTGCAACAAGTCCATCATTTCCAATCTCAAGCATGCGTATTGCTTTTTGCAAGGACTCTTCAAAGCACCTGCCAACCCCCATGACCTCACCTACGGATTTCATTGTAGGACCCAGGTTACGATTTGCAAGCTCAAACTTGCTAAAGTCCCATCGCGGATGCTTGCATACGATGTAATCAAGTGACGGCTCAAAGCATGCAGTAGTTGTTTTTGTGATACGGTTTACAAGTTCTGGCAGAGTGTGACCCATCACAATTTTTGCAGCCATGTATGCAATAGGATATCCAGTTGCCTTGCTTGCAAGCGCAGATGAACGTGAAAGTCTGGGATTCATCTCAATTGCTACATACTTGTCAGAATACGGGTCTAGTGCAAATTGTACATTACATTCTCCAACAATTCCAACATGCTTTGCAGCACGCAATGCAGCAGAACGTAGCATTTGGTATTCATAATTGTCAAGTGTCTGCGATGGTGCAACTACAATATTGTCTCCAGTGTGTACTCGCATAGAGAGAACATTTTCCATGTTGCAAATGATTACATTGTTTCCAGCATAGTCTGCCATGACTTCATATTCAATTTGTTTCCAGTGTCCAATGTATTCTTCAATCAAGACCTGGCCGACAAGACTTGCATTAAGGCCCCTTGCCACAATTTCATGGAGTTCAATTTCATTGTGTGCCACACCCCCACCTTTTCCTCCAAGTGTATACGCAACACGTACGATTACAGGATAGCCAATATCTTTTGCAACTTTTTTTGCCTCTTCAAAATTGTAGACAGTGCTGCTTTTGAGTACAGGTACGTTACATGCAATCATGGAATCCTTGAAGAGTTGTCTGTCTTCGGTTGCCTGGATTCCCAGTACCTGGGTCCCAAGCACTTTGACTCCATATTTTTTGAGTATTCCAAGTTCATCTAGTTTTACTCCACAGTTGAGTGCAGTTTGGCCTCCAAAGCCGAGCATTAGGCCATCGGGCCTTTCTGCTTCTATGATAGATTCTACATATTGCGGATTTACCGGAATAGAGTACACCTTGTCTGCAAATCTCGTATCAGTCTGTATTGTTGCAATGTTTGGGTTTACAAGTACACTCTTGATTCCTTCTTCCCTTATGGCCTTGAGACACTGGCTACCGGAGTAGTCGAATTGACGGCCACTTGAAGTGACTTTCGCCTGCTTCTCCGATTTTGATTGCCCCACTGCCAAGAACTAGAATCTTCTTTAACGACTCATCTTTTGGCATTGTCCTCCCCTATGAGTTTCTTGAGCTCTTCAAAAATAAACATGCAA
>JANWLA010000010.1 GCA_025451075.1 Nitrosotalea sp.
TTGCTGCATCGTGATGTTGCATTGCGGCTACGATTCTCTTGAACAACTGAGCATCTCTTTCTCTCAGCTTGCCCAACATAGAATCCATCTTCGATATTTGACCCTGTAATTTGTTCACAGCTTGCTCTATCCTAGGTTTTAGAGCGCCTTGTGGTTTTACAGTTTCACGTAATTTTTCTGATATACCAACAGACTCAGGTCGAGTCCAGGTCTTATCGAAGCCGGTCATGCGGGGTAGTCCAAAAGTTGGTTCTTAATGGCCGGTGTATATTATACTCAACATTAGGCTAAATTTAGCTAACAAAACGTAAATCAGTCTTTTAATGATTTTATGATACAATGACAAAGATTGTAGTCTTTGATTCAGGCCTTGGCTCCCTGTCAGTAATAAAACCAATACAAAAAAGAATCAATGCAGAAATCATCTATTTTGCAGACCAAAAAAATTATCCATATGGGACCAAGACCATACCCCAGCTGGACAAAATAATAAAGTCCACTATTCTAAAGTTGCAGGAAAAATTTAATCCAGATATTATTGTGGTTGGTTCAAACACACCATCATTATTACTAGACATTGAAAAAAAAGACAAGATCATTGGAGTATTTCCTCCATTAAAGGAGGCCGTATCTAGGACGAGGTCTGGAAAAATTGGAATACTTGCAACAAAAATAGTTGTTGAAAATAAAATTTTTGACAAATACATTAGAAAAAATGTTCCAGCCAGAATTCATGTTGCAAAGATTAACGCAACACCACTTGTAGACCTTGTAGAGTCTGGAAAATTTATTTCACAAAAGCAAACATCAAGAAATATCATAAAAAAAATTATCAATCCATATCTAGAAGATAAAATAGATGTGCTTACTTTATCAAGCACACACTTGCCATTTCTTGTACCAATGTTAAAAGAATTGTTTCCAGGTATAACATTTTTAGATCCAGCGGATACAGTAGCACAGCATATTTCAAAAATATTAAAACACAAAACAGAAAAATCTAGGCTGAAAATTTATGCTTCAGGCGATGTAGAGACATTTCAAAGGCAATTGATAAAAATTGGAATCAAAAATAAAGTAAATTCATTATGATTTTGCTTGTGCTTTTCTGTATCCATGGGTAAATGTCTTGTCATATAGCTTTGAATACTCGTATGATTTTGGATTTACAACATCCCCAATGATTATGATTGCAGTTCTTGTTATTTTTTCATCTCGTATTTTTTTTGCAATGTCCTGTAAAGTTCCTATGATTATTTTCTCATCACTCCAGCTTGCGCGATAAACCACTCCAACAGGTGTTGACTTGGTATATCCACCCTTGATTGCCTCTTGCACAATTTTTGGTATGAGATGTATACTGAGATAGAAAATCAATGTTGCTTTGTGTTTTGCAAGTTCCGATATTTGTTCTCGCTTTGGCACTTTTGTTCTTGATTCAGCCCTTGTTACAATAATTGTTTGTGTAACACCAGGCAGTGTGAGCTCACATCCAAGTGCAGCAGCTGAGGCCAAAAAGGAAGTAATTCCAGGCACCACCTCATAGTCTATTCCTTCTTTTTTGAGATTGTCTGTCTGTTCCCTTATTGCACCGTATATGCTAGGATCCCCGTCATGCAATCTAACAACAAGTTTTCCTTTCAATGCATTTTCTTTTAGAATTTTAAAAATGTCTTCTCTTACCATTTTTGCAGCATCATGGAGCTGTGATTTTTTGCACATCTTGATGATTCCAGGAGGAATGAGCGAGCCAGAGTAAACTATGACATCAGCTTTTTGAATCAACTTTTTTGCCTTGACCGTTATTAGTTCGGGGTCGCCAGGGCCGCAGCCTACAAAGTATACCTTATGCACGCTTGACCACCATGATTGAAAAATATTTCGTAGTCATTGTATCTGTAGTGACTTGACCCAGTGTTAACTTTTTGATTATTTCTTGGTCAGTTCCTATATCTTGGCCAATTGCAAAAATCGAACTGTCTGGAAATCCGGCCTCTCGAAGTAATGATATGACTTGATCAAAGTATCGTCCATCTTTTAGAAATATCATGGTATCACAATTTTTTGCAGTTTCCTTAACTCTGGATAGATCATAACATGACGGAATCACTGCCATGGTTTCTGCGCCTTCTGCAAGACTAATTCCTACTTTGGATGCAAATGTAAACATGGATACAATTCCAGGTATAACACTGATCTTTATCTGCGGATATTTTGCCTGTAATTCCCTGTCAATGTAGATCCATGTACTGTAAAGATATGGATCGCCTACTGTAAGATAGATTACTTTTTTCCCAGAAAGCACCTTTTCTGCAATGACTTGAGCATTGTGCAGCCAACTATTTTCCAGAGTGTCTTTTTCCTTAACCATTGGAAAGACCAGGTTGACAACTTCTGGCTTTGTGGACTTGTCTACTAGAGATTCTATTATAGAATAAACAATGCTGGGCTTGCCTTCCTTAGCAGTAGGACAAACAATCACTTCGGCATTTTTTATTGCCTTGACTGCCTTTACTGTCAAAAGCTCTGGGTCGCCAGGGCCACAACCTACACAAATAAGATCATGCATTGATTGTCATCAAAATTGTACCTAATTAAATCTAGATTTTAAAGAAATGTTTCATAACAGGAACAAAATGAAATCCTTATGGAGCAATTTTAGATTTTGGTTGCAGATATTATAGTAACAGGGTTTCGTGCAAGAAACATGGTACCTGTTGAAGTTTTTTTGCTCTTGGATATTGTCACCTGAATAATATCAATTGATGAGAATTTTAGCTTCTCAATTATATTTAGTACAGAGTATAATGTTTCAACAAGAATGGTTCCTATTATTATTCTGCCCCCTTGTTTTAGTTTTGATTCACATAGTTTTATTATATCAGCAGTCTCCCCGCCCGTGCCGCCAATAAATATAGCATCAGCCATTGGTAGCGCATCAATTTTTTGCATTGCATTTCCCAGAATGACAGATACATTTGAAATTTGGAATTTGTCCAGGTTTTTCTTTGTAAGTTCTACGGCATTTGGATCAATATCTATTGAGAAGACTTGTCCAGAAGAGCCCACTTGATGTGCAGCTTCGATTGATATCGATCCGCTCCCACAACCAATATCATATACTGTTTGTCCAGACGAAAGTCTTGCTTTACTTACCTGAATTACACGGACTTCTTCTTTTGTAATTGGTACATCGTCTACTCTATCAAATAGTTCATCTGGAATTCCCGGAGTACGATGTTTCCACATTTAATTTATTTAAAAACTGGTTAATATTTAGAACTACCTGACAGTTACAATTCCAACATCTGGATGAATCAGAGTATTTACCAGAATCCAGCAAAAGATGAACATCAGAAAATAACTGCCATATCCAGTTGTAATCAGTTTCTTTTTGTCTGTTATAGCAATAGGAATTCTCATAGATTTTGCTATCACATATGAAACAATAAACAGTATTATCATGATTCCAAAGCCCAATCCTACTCTAGATGATTCAATTGAGAATGCTTGGCTGCTGCCGATTGTGGCAGAAAGAGCTCCTGCAAGCACTCCAAGACCTACTCGTAACCAGAATAATTTATCCAATCCACCCTTTACCTTTGATTCTTCGGTCTGGCTAGGCGGCCCTGCAGGATTATCTTTATTATTATCAGCATCTGGTGTTCCATCTTCTTTTTTCTTTGGATGTCTTGTCAACTAAATTTTCAAAATCACTCGGTTTAATCCCGTTTAAAATGTTTGGTTACAATCTCAATAGTAAAGGTATAATCAATGGCCAAAGGAATTAGGTATCATGACACTTGCAGGTATAGAACTGCGTTACCTGATTACAGAGATGAATAAACAAGTACAGGATTATTATGTAAGCAATATTTACGGCGTAAGTCGCAACAGTCTTCTTTTCAAGCTACACCATGCAGAAAAACCAGATCTGCTCATCATGTTCTCTACTTTTGGTTTGTGGATAACTGGAATAAAAATAAATCAAATGGAGGAAAACCGGCTGATTAAACGATTAAGAAACGATTTACTGCGTAGTAAAATAACAGAGATCAAACAGCTTGGAAGCGAGAGAATTGTTTACATGACATTTTCAGGATTTGATCAGGAATTTATCTTGGTTGGAGAATTTTTCGGAGATGGTAATATCATATTGTGCAATAAAGATATGAAGATTC
Organism: Nitrosotalea sp.; assembly: GCA_025451075.1. Taxonomy (GTDB): domain Archaea; phylum Thermoproteota; class Nitrososphaeria; order Nitrososphaerales; family Nitrosopumilaceae; genus Nitrosotalea. The sequence continues at coordinate 4,182 of JANWLA010000010.1, forward strand.
TTTCCCTCTTGCATTCAATTGATGTCAGACATAGAAAGCTTGCAGTAGGACTGAACTACATTCCGCCTCCTTCTTCTGGATTAAACATTTTAGAGGTCACAAAAGAAAATATCGAAGAGATTAAAACAAGTTCTACTCCAGTTGTAAGATGGATAGGAAGAACACTGGGACTGCCAGGAAAGTATGCAGAAGAAATAATCAAGATGAGCAATTTGGATCCAGACAAATTGGGAAGTACATTATCGGATAAAGAAATTGAAGACATCTTCCAAGCTACAAAGGGTCTGATTGATAGAGTAACTACAGGAGACCATGATGCATACATAATACGTGACATAAAAAATTCAGATGTCATCCCTGTACCTCTTGGAGACATGAATGCAAGAATCAATACAGTAAAGGTAGCGAGTTTCATGGAAGGGTTGGACTCACTTTTTTCAGAAAATCTTCTTGAACATGGCAAGTCATCTCAGTCTACTACCGCAAACCAAAAGATCACCGAGCTTGAGCATAAACTCGAAGAACAAAATAAAGCAATCTTACTTGTCAAGGAAAGATCAAGCTCCATCGCTGGAGTGGCAAAAGCCCTTCTTGAGATGTCATATACTGGTGTAACATCTATTGAAGATCCGACTATTCAGCCATTATTGAGCAAGCACAACTCATGCACAGCAAGAGAGAGCGGTATTTTCCTGATAAATGTCAATGGAGAAAAAATAAAGATTGACTCCCAGTCATCAATCCAGGCAATTGCTTCAACATTGTTTAACGAGTCAAAGAAACAGATGAGGGCAACTGATACAATCAATCTGGAAAAGAAAAAAACTGAAAAAAGTCTGGAACTTGTCAAAAAACAAGCAAGTATTGCCCAGGATTCTATTGTATTTGCAGTTCAGAAAAAGAAGGAATGGTTTGAAAGATACAGATGGTTCATCACCTCAGACGGCCAGCTGGCAATAGGAGGGCGTGATGCGTCCTCAAATTCTGCGGTAATAAGAAAACACCTTAACAAAAATGACATGGTGTTCCATGCAGAGATTGTAGGATCACCATTTTTTCTTTTGAGGGAAAGTACAGAAAATGATCTTTCTAGCGTAAAAGAAGTTGCATATGCAACTGTATGTTTTAGCAGAGCATGGAGGGCAGGAGTATACGGATTGAACGCATATTGGATAAAGCCAGATCAGGTCAAGACTGCCGCTCCAAGTGGGCAGTTCATTGCAAAGGGATCATTTGTCATTGAAGGATCTAAAAATTTTGTACAGGTATCCACGTTACAGTTATCAATCGGCCTATATGAAAAAGATGAAAGTTATCTCTTAATGTGTGGACCACCATCAGCAATTAAGAAGCATTGCATCTATTTTGTAACAATAGAACCATCAGGGGTTGACATGACAGAGATGGCAAAAAAAGTAAAGTTAGAATTTATGAAATTCAAGGAGAAGGAAGACATAGTAAAAACAATCTCCATGGATGATTTTACAAGAATGCTTCCTGCAGGAGATAGTCACATAGTAGAGGCAGGTCACGGAGAGGCATACGATTGAGTACCTACAAGCCAAATTTTGTGGTGGATGCAATGTTAGGCAATTTAGCAAAGAAATTGAGAATTCTGGGATATGACTCAAAATATTTTTCCTCAATTGAGGACGATAAACTGATTTTAATAGCAAAAAATGAAAAGCGCATAATTTTGACAAAAGATGAGCAACTTACCAAGAATGCAGAAAAACAGGATATTGGTTTTGTTCTCATCAGGGGAAGCGATGAATCTGAACAAATTATGCAGATAAATGCAAAAATTAAGCTTGATAGATTTGTGGTGGATACAAATAACTCTCACTGTATTTCTTGCAATGGAGTTTTACAGTCAGTTGAAAAGTATAGAATCATAGGAAAAATTCCAGAAGGGATACTAGAGCGTGAAAAAAAGTTTTGGATGTGCGATTCTTGCAAAAAGATTTACTGGGAAGGGACACATTTTGAAAAACTTCAGGAATTTGCAACCAAGCTAAACGACATGATGAATTGATCATACCAGATGATGACGGTCAAACATTGGTTAAAACTGTACGTCTAGTTGTTACAGAATATCTCAAGGAAGGAAAAAAAATTGAACTATCAAAAGAATTCAAATCCAAGTTTTCATACAAGTCAGGAGTATTTGTTACACTAAACAAGAAAGAAGATCTGAGAGGATGCATAGGATTTCCAACTCCTGATAGAATATTGCACCAGTCTCTTTTGGATGCGGCTATAGCATCATCTACAGAGGATCCACGTTTTCCGCCCGTAAGACCTGAGGAGTTGGGCGAGATCACGTTTGAAGTAACTGTACTGACTCCCCCTGTTGAGATCAAAGTCAAGGATCCAATCGAATACCCCAAAATGATAAAGATAGGAAGGGATGGTCTTATCGTAAAATGGGAGTTTGGAGCAGGTTTACTTCTTCCCCAGGTTCCTGTAGAATATGGATGGAGTGAGGAAGAGTTTCTTAACCATACATGTGAAAAGGCCGGAGCTCCTTTTAATTATTGGAAACAAAAAAGTGCAAAGATTATGAAATTTGAGGGAATCGTATTCAAAGAAACAGAACCAAATGGACAAATCAAGAGACTGGAACTATAGAATTGTGCCTTCAACTGCATCAAGTGTTACTTCTTTGTTTTCTTGCAACAGGTCATAATCATCTTTACTTGTAACCACCAGCGGAATGTTTGATATGGCACATCCAGATGCAGTTGTCAAGTCAGCTTTTAGACAGATCATGGCCAATGGAGCACAGTTGTTATATTTTAAAGAGTACAGAGTATATGCGCCAACACTACTTCCCACTCCAAAAGGAAATGCAAGTATTTTACCGCCAATTGATTTTCCAAAGAGATCATGCTTTTTGTCATGCACTATTCCTGTTTTCTTGTCAATTCCCCCAAGAAAATTTATCGGATTTTTGGCTACAAGCAATGAGCCCTTTGCCTTTCCTCGAACAATTACTTTGACGTTCATTTTGTTTCCTCTTGTACTATTCTTTTGAGGCTCTTCAGATTCACATCAACTTTGTTAGAAGTTTTCAGGTAATATGCCCCCTTTACACTATTTGTAACAACAGAATCCACTTCCTTATTGTCAACCAGCGGAGATAGACAGGTGCAGCAATCAAACAAGAATTCTCCCCCTGCCCGCTCTATTTCATTTGCATAACCCAGGTCCCTTATTTGTCCTTTAATTTCTCTAGGACAGAATATCATGCAACGTTTTTGAAATGATCTTCCTTTGAGCATTGATGCCAAGTCCCCAATCTCCTCAAGACCAAGTTGTGGACTACCAAGTGTAATCAAGTCCCCGCTCTCAGAGGTATTAAGCTCATCATGTATTTTTTGCATTTCATTTTTATCAAAATCGATTTTTTCACCTTCTTCCTCCCCAAAAGTGAACATACCACAGGCCCCAGATGTACCCATACCTGCACACAGAGATTTACAGCTACGTCTATCAAGATCATTTACTCCAGACAAGGCAACTGAGCTGCCTGCAACCTTTCCTGCAAAGTATCCAAGCATTCCATAAGTTAGTTCATCTCGTGACTCTATCTTCATGCGAATTGTTAGATTTGGTTTTCTTACATCATCATCTCTTAAATCAGAACACGGACTTTTGCCCGTAAGTGCACTTGCAAGAGCGCTAAATGCACCTTCTTTGTTTGTTTTCAGTCCAGAAAATGAATTTGCGTAAATTGCAGCATTGCTTTCTGCAAAAGAAACATGAGTCCCTGGTTTTGGAACATCAAAGATTTCATATGGAATGCAAGAATATGACGGAATTGCTCCCATTTTTTCATACGAGTTTTTAATGCTACGTTGATTTTCAATGAATTTGTCATCTAGTTTGTAATGTGAAACTGAATCAAAATCAAACCCCATTGGATTAACTGTTGTTTTCACTTTGAATGTAGCATCCTGACTTAGATGTGAGAGAAACTCTTTTCCTGCATCCCCTATCGTATTATAATTAACTCCAGATAGGTGAGCCCATTCTATTGGAATTAATCTATCAGCATTAGATGCTTCTCCAATTGCTACAAGAGTCCGATATGCAAGTGCAAGTGTCTCGCCTTGCTTTCCATCTAGTGCATTCTCTTCTTCTTTTGTTAATTCCAATGCTCAACTTTGTTATAACAGATATAATACTTGTGTGGTTATCATAAAGTCAATTGGAAAAAATTAAAAAAATTTTAGATGGCATGATCTCAACAATGAATTCTGTCAAGCCACCTCGTATGACAGCACTTCGCGAACTACGTGAGGCTGAGAATGGAAGCCCTTTGAGCATCCTAATAGGAACAATACTTTCTGCCAGGACAAGAGATGAAAGCACTGCATCTGTGGTCAAGATCTTATTTGCAAAATACAAGACAGCTAGTTCACTTGCAGGTGCAAAATTATCAGATGTTGAAAAAATAATCAAAAGGACCGGTTTCTATCATGTAAAAGCAAAAAGAATAATCGAAGTTGCATCAATTATAAACTCAAAATATTCAGGCAAGGTACCCAAAACTATGGAGGAGTTGCTGAGCTTGCCAGGGGTGGGAAGAAAGACTGCAAACTGTGTTCTAGTTTATGCATTTGATGAACCAGCAATACCTGTTGATACACACGTACATAGAATTTCTAACCGGCTTGGACTGGTGCAAACAAAAATTCCAGAAGAAACAGAAATTGAATTAATGAAAAAAATTCCAAGAGAATATTGGATTAGGATAAATGATACATTTGTCATGTACGGACAAAATATTTGCAAGCCAATTTCACCGATGTGTTCTGTCTGTCAGATAAGAAAAGATTGCAATTATTACAAGACTAAAAACTAGGATGGTTTATTCTCGGCAATCTTTTTTGCTTCCTCTGAAGATCGGTTCTTGGTTTTTAACAATACAATAATCAATACCAATGTTACTGCAAGTACCATAAATGGCATGTAAAATATTGGATTTGCAGAAGGATCTCCAGAAATAATGCTAAAAGTCAATGCTCCAGATGTTACTGGAGGAGAGTCAGAGGCTGAAGTCATTCCAGAGACAGTAAATTCCCTCATTGTAAAACCTGCAACATCCAAGTTAGAAACTGCATCTTTTGATCCAACACTGACAGTGAGACCACCGCTGCTTGAATGAGTTGCAGTGATTAGTTTGTCAGGAGTCCAACCTATCTTTTTTTCATCGTGAATCATAAAATATCCATCTTCAGGAGTATTTACCGCCACCCAAAATCGATAGTCAGGTGGACCGCCCATGCCAATTTCTATGAACTTTGGCGTATCAAGATTCTCGTATAATCTCACTACTGTATTTCCCTCTTGGTCTGTATACTGGAGTTTGTTTTGCATTTCAATTTCCCAGTTAGTAACATGCTCGTGATCAAGTTTGAAAACTGTGGCATTTTTGGCATACACGTTAAATGCAGTGTATGGAACTAGAACAGAATCATAGCGCTCAGACTTGTTCATGGTTGCTTCCTGAGCGTAAACAGGCAAAAATGAACCTGCCAATAAAAGTACAACGAGCAAGAGACGCATGATCTGCAATGATATCATTTCAATAAAAATCTAGTCCACAAAGGGATTGTCTAATTTTGTTAGTACTTTGAATACCTCTGATCTCATCATATATTCAGATGGATTTTGTTTATCAAGAATCATTGCTCTAAGTTTAGTTCCGCTTAGACTTTCTTGATGTTCTGTACCATGTGGACAATTTCGTTCGCTTGCAAATGACAAACATTTTCTGCAATAGAAAAATGCCGGGAAGAAGATCGGTTCTATACCAATATCAGGATATGAGTCAAAAATCTTTTGTGAAGCAAATGGATCATAGTATGTACCTACGCCTGCATGGTCTCGTCCTATTATGATATTTGTGCATCCAAAGTTTTTTCTCATTATAGCATGATGTATTGCCTCTTTGGGTCCTGCATACCTCATTTCTGTATGCAAGGTACCAAGATAACACCTGTTTAGAGGGTAATAATGTTCTATGAGAGTTTCATAAGCAGTAACAATTGCCTCGTCTGTATAGTCTCCAGATTTCTTTTTTCCCACAAGAGGATTGACAAACAGTCCATCGTGTGTGTTAAGAGATGCTTTTTGTAGCATTTCATGCGCCACATGCGGTACATTTCTTGTTTGAAATGCCACAATTGTTTTCCATCCAGCCTTTTGAAAGAAATCTCTTGTGTCAACAGGGGTCTTTCTGTATCTCCTGATCTGAGTTTCATTAGGTCTTTTTACATAGTCAATTTTTCCACCAACAAGAAATTCCTTCATATTCATAGTTTTTGCCACACCCGGATGTTTTAGATCGTGTGTTCCATAGATTTTAGTTGAGACCATATTTTTATCAAAATTGTAAACATCGTCCACATGTAAAACAGCAAAATTTCTGCCGTTTACATTTAGAGCAACATCTCCGGTATCTTTCATTTTTGCAGCAGTATCTTTGTCTACATCAAGTACAATTGGAACTGTCCATGGCAAATCATTTGCTAATCTGCCTTGAGAAACTACTTTCTCAAAATCTTCTTGTACTAAAAATCCTTCAAGTGGACTGAAAATACCATCAGCAATATTTTCTACATCATTTGCAAGATCAGCACTAACAGAAATAGAAAACAGCTGGTTTGGATCTTTTTCTGTAATTCTGCTTACTAATTTACCACCATGCGGCTTTGCTACACCAGTACTTGCCAATTATATCACTTGCCGTGGTCAGCATGCAATCCACATTCTTTTTGGGAATCAGATTCCCACCACCAACGTCCAGCTCGTAGTGGTTCTCCAGTTTTGATTGCGCGTGTACATGGTTCACATCCAATGCTAGGAAATCCATTGTCATGTAATTTGTTATATGGAATATTATTTTTCTTGATATAATCCCAAGTTTGAGCCCAGGTCCATTCTATTATAGGATTTACCTTAATGATACCGTTATGCTGTTCGTCAAATTCTATTTTGTTTGCATTTAGTCTTACCTCAGTTTGATCTGCTCTCAATCCCGTAATCCATCCATCCAATGTTGAAAGGATTCTGTTGAGTGGATGAACCTTTCTTATACCACAACAAAGTTTTCTGTTACCAACACTATTATAAAATAAATTCAAACCATTTACGCGAACCATCTGTTCTACTTCATTTTGATCTGGAAACATCACTTCTATGTTTACATTGTATTTCTTGCGTATCTCATCCATCACATCATATGTTTCCTGATTAAGCCTGCCCGTATCAAGTGTAAAGATTCTTGCTTTCGGGTTTATTTTCATCATCATATCAATTACAACTACATCCTCTGCACCAAAACTCGATGCCATGGCTATTCTTGGATGAAGATTATCCAATGACCATTTCAAAACTTCTTGAGGAGTTTCTAGATTTGCATTTAACTGCTGTACTTGTTCAGCAGTAAATTTTGACATGATAAAAATTATCATTATTCGTCATATAATTATTTAGGTAAAGCGTTCATTCTAGAGTTATAAATGAGCTAAACCATGAAAACACAATGTCAGAAAAAACAGTACTTGTTGTTTTTCCATCCATTTATTCTCTGAATAAAATAAATAATCTTGCAACAAGCATCTCGAAAATTCTCAAGATAAAAAATCAGAAATATGACAATATAAGAAGAAATGAATCATTAATTATTGTTGAAGCAACTGATCCAGTACTTGCTTCATCTGCAGTGAATCTTTTGTTTGGAATAGACAAGATTGCAATTGCAAAAGAGATAGATACAGATTTTGATTCTGCTTTATCAATTATTACAAACACTGCTCTGAGTTTACTCTTAAAAGGAGAAAAATTTTATGTCAAGATTGATGGTAAGACAAAAAAATTTCTAGCAAAAGATTTGGAGATTGCGGCAACTACCACATTGGTAGATAAGAGCATAACTCTGGGAGCAAAACCTGGTTCAGAATTAAACCATGATAGACTCATCTACGCTTATCTGACAGATTCACATGTCTATGTTTGTATTTTTGCAGATAAAGGATTAAGCGGTCTTCCATACAACTCACAAAAAGAAAAAATTTTATGCTGTATTTATGATGAACTCTCTGCAATATCTTGTCTTCAGACCATAAAGATGGGTTTTGAGGTCAAGATACTTGTTTGCTACCGCGATGAATCGGACTTGCTCAAATTAGTCAAAATTTTAAATAAAATATTATCACGAATTATTGAAGAAAACGTTATTCTTCACATCTGTAGGATGAGCTGGTCTTCAGGAATATTGACCACAATTACAGCAATAACCCAAGTTATGATATCAATAGCATCAAAGGAAAAGATTGGAAGAATTTCCTTAGGGATATCGCCCATGATCTTTCCAGCATCATTTTGTGAATACAACTCAAACTTGGTATTGCAGAGCAAGATTATTCCATGGCTTTCTCTTTCTGGTATAGACTCAGGAATTTTTGAAAATGCAAAGGAGATCGGGCTTGAAAAATATATTATAAATTTGGAAGATCTGTGTAAAAAACATCTCAATTACAAGAAAATCTCAATGTCTAAAGTAACAAAGCATGCAGAGAGCGCATTAAAGACTCTCAAGTGCATTCCAGTTACCATTGGTCCAAAAAATATACACGACATAATTGATTCAGTAAAATCAAATCATTGAGAATTTAAACAGGTCAAATTTACTTTCTTTTATGAAAAAGATAGGGGGATTCATCTATCCTTGGGGAAATGGCCATTTTACAAGAATGATGCATCTGGACAAGACAATTCAGGATATAATGAAAGATAGTGTTGAGATGCATTACACAAGTAGCGGTGAAATTTATCAAAAACTGTTGCAAAAATTTCCTCAAAATAAAGACAAAATCCACAATATAGAGATGCCCACACCAATAGACGGTAAGAAGGGTCCCAGTATTACCTTGTCTTCACTTAATTTTCTCTTGCCAATATCTGGAAGACCCCCGCTCCTTTCAGTTGTAACCAACTACTTGAGAAATGAAGGTAGACTTTACAATAGTCAAAAATTTGATCTTATCATAAATGATGGTGATGTAGGTTCAAATGCAATTGCACAGAGAAGAAATATCAAGTGCATTTTCATCACAAACCAATTTAGACCAAAGCTTTGGGCTTCCAGATTTTATCTGTACCCCGGAGTGATATATGTATCAAAAAATATTGAAAAAGCAACAAAGATAATAGTTGCAGATTCCCCTCCGCCCTATACCATATGTGAATACAATCTCAACTTTCCTGAAAAGCTAAAAGAAAAAGTTGTGTATGTAGGGCATTTTTCAAACGGTGGAATAATACGCTCCAAGCCCAAGTCCGATACAGAAAAGCTAATTGAAAATGTAGATAGTTTTGGATACTGGATGATAACAGGCAATAAATCAACAAAGAAAATAACTCTAGAAAATTATGAAACGGCTTTCCATAACCCTGAGATGAATAGCGAAAGAAGAATAATTTCACATGCAAGTGCAGACCCAGCCCTAGACAAAGTTCTAGGAAAAGATGGAAAAACATATTCAATTTCGGAAGCTCTGGAAAAAAAGATAGATTGGATCCAAATAGATGTAGGATTCCTATCAGAACAAGAAAAAGACACGGCTCTGAATTTATGTAAATATGCAGTGATAAATGGCTCCCATACGGCGATGGGAGAGATATTAGGAGGAAAAGCAAAGCCGGTCATAGGAATACCAGTCTATGACGAACACACCAATCAGATAAAATGGGCACAGGACAAGAATCTAGGAATTTTAGCTACAACTGTAAAACAGACTGTTAAAGCAGTTTCTCTGATACATCGTGACTACAACAAGTATCAGGAGAATCTTTTAGAATTTTCAAGAAACTACAATACAGGCGGTACAAAAAATACAGCAAAAATAATCTCCGAGATGTTGGAAAACTAGAAAGAATTATAATTTTTTAAATTAGAGATAACATCCTGGTACGCGGCACTTTAGATGGGCGAACTGACCTTTTAGGGATGAAGACATAGACCGCGTACCAGAAACTGACCAAAAGCTTTTATGGATAACTTTGATGATCGCCGTCGTTGACTGAGTGCCCTGAATGTGCAGCTAAAGAAGTGGTCATAGAAATGAAATTTGATGCTAATACAAAACACTTCATTTGCAAAAAATGCGGTTTGTTTGCTACTAGAGAACAAGTAAGTGATATAAGATACAGATTAAACAAACGAGAAAAAACACGTGAAGACAAGCATGATGAATATCGTGATTGGTGGACAACAAGCAAAAAAGAAAAACAAGGCTAGTTACAGTGAGTTACAATGGGAAAAGAAAAAGAAATTCCAAAGTGGGTACAAGATGAAATAAAGAATGCCAAGTTTGGCAAGCCAGAATCTATTACAAGAACTGGTTACATACTTGAGATTTATGAAAAAGATATGAAAATAGATTCTCAACTTTATGAGGCTATTGAAGACGGAAGAAAAATAATAGAAGGAATGAATTTACCAAAGAAAGTAAAGCCGGCAAGTCTCATGAAAGGAGTTGTTTACGAATTTACAATAAATTCGTTCAAGGCCCCGCTAAGTAAAAAAGTCATCGAGTTCTTGAAAAAGGAAATGGATATTGACATGGATGCAATTTATCAGTTTGAACTTGGTAATCTCGAACTAATGGATGTAGACTCTGATTCTTCAGGAGATGAAGAATCTGAAGAAGAATAAGATTATTCTCAGTCTAGTTTAGGTTTCATTGATTTTCTGAAGATTCCTCCCACTATTGGATTTATAAAATATGGAAAAGTTTGCTTTAACCATATTACAAATCTTACAAATTGTGGAACAACAATCTCAAGTCTGGGTGATGATGCAGCTCTGACTACAGCATTTGCTACTGTTTTTGGATCAAGCGATGTAGTAGAGTATCTGGGCATTTTATCAAACGACCCGTGATTAAAGAAATTAGTTCTTACCATTATTGGACTTACTACAGTTACTCCTACTCCAGTTCCCTTTAGCTCATGAAATAGTGATTCAGAAAACCCTAACATGGCAAATTTTGATGCACAGTAAGATGCCATTCCAGGGATTCCAATACTTCCTGCTACAGATGCCACGTTAACAATATGCCCAGATCTTTGTTTTAGCATTTTTGGCAGAAATGCCTTTGTACAATACATCATACCAAGAAAATTTGTAGACATTTGTGATTCCATATCATCTATTTGTGTTTTTTCCACAGTATTGTATATTCCAAAACCTGCATTATTTACAAGTACATCAATTGTACCAAATTTTTCAATTATGAATTTTCCCATTTTATCTACTTGATCCTTATTAGATACATCACATGCATGAACAAAAATTTCAGTCTGATATTTTGATAATTTTGCAGCTACTTTCTGCAATTGCTCTTCATTTCGAGATACAAGTACCACATTAGCGTGTAGTTTTACAAATTCCTCAGCAGATTGTTCTCCGATCCCACTTGATGCACCTGTGATAACAACTACTTTACCAGAATAATCCAATAATTAAAAATTAAAAGCCTGAAAATAAAGTGCTTTCTATACAGTTTTGGCTTTCTTTATGCTTGGGTATACTACTTTCATAAGAAAGAGCCAGCTTATCACAAGACCAACATGGTAAGTAGCTATTCTCCATCCAATCACTATATTCCATTGAAGACTATTCTTAGCAGCCGCAAATGTCAAGTTATTCAAGTGTCCCAAATATGCCCAAATTGAAAATTCAGTTAGACCAGAACCACCAATGGTAATTGGTAGATTACCAACTGCAATTGATGCCATTGTAGCCATAAGAGAGTGGAAAAAGTCTATCATATAACCTGCGCCATTTGCAATTATCATAAATGAGAGACCATAAAGTGACCATGTAAATATAGAAATTATTATTGAAACTGTAAATGCTTTCTTGATTTCTTTGGTATGAAGAGTCTGTCTACTCATATCACAAATTTCTTTCATCCAGAGATTAGTTTTATCAATATACTTCAGTGAACGTTCTTTTCCTATTCTTGTAGCAATTCTAGATGCCCATCCAGGTATTTGGAATGTCCTTTTTGATGACAAAAAGAATAAGGTGGACCAGAGTCCTGTTATTGGAATACTAATTGCAAGAATTGTTATTCCTATGGCATAAGCACCATATGCAAATGAAATTACGGCAGCGGCAATTGCAAATATTCCAGAAACTAATACTTCAGTTACAATTTCTATTATTGTTACCCAGGATGCTTTACCTATTGGAACACCTTTTTTACCCAACCACATTATTCTGACCAATTCGCCTCCTACAAACGAAGGGGTAGTAGACGTTACAAATTCACTACCTATTCTTACAGAAATTGTTCTCCAGTTTACATCTACAGGACCTAAAAATTTCTTTACAAGATAATTGAATTTTAGCCCTTGAGTAAATAATTTACCAGCCATGGCTATTGAGGCGCCTATGAAAGGCAGAATGCCAATTGCAAGAAGATTCTCAAAACCAACATTAAATGTGACAGCAATGATAAGGAATGGAATTATACTAACAGGAATTGCAAGGAGTTTCCAATTCATTGCCTGCCTTACTTAGAGATGGAAATATAAGCTCAACATAAAATAAATTATCAGAAAAATGAAGGCAATTTTCTTAGTTGGAACTGCTGGGGCAGGAAAGTCATTGTTAGCTTCTAAAATTCTTGACTATTATTCTAGAAA
>JANWLA010000011.1 GCA_025451075.1 Nitrosotalea sp.
ATGTTTGCAAGTCCACTGTGGGACAAGTGATTAGAGCACAGACCACAGTTGTTAGGACAAGAACATTTGTCAATCATTACGTTTGGAGCATGTGCACACTTACCGTCAATCCAGTAGGTACTGACTTTTTTGTACATGTCCTAAGAGCCAAAATAGAGTTCTTCGCATTCTCCGTGTGTTGGACAAGTCTTTGTCATGAAGACCTTACCGTCTCGTTCGAAGACCTCTGCGTCAAGAATCATGTTACATTCAGGACAGATACTCTGAGTAAATCTTATAGTTGATTTCTTGCCTATAGTAGGAGTCTTTTGATTAGATATCTGGATTAATTCCATGTCTTATACGCATATCTTAGGAGATAGTATTTAATCCATTTCCTACAAGACACCAGATGAATAGGTAGATCACCCCTCAGAAAATCGATCCTAGACATATATATCAAAAGAGCCCCCGATCATAGAGATGAGTCTCTCTGACAAGGCAAGAAAGTCACTAGAAAAGATAGGCCTTACAAGTTATGAAATTAAGACATATTCTTCACTTTTAAAAACAGGTCCAATTACTGCCTCCGATCTGAGTCAGAAATCAGGCGTACCATATTCAAAAATCTATGAGGTTTTAGGCACTCTGGAAGAGAAGGGGTGGATAGGCTCTGATGATTCAAGACCAACGCAATATTTTGCAAAATCCCCAGCTACTGCAATCCAGACATCAAAGCAACAGTTTGAGACAGAATTTAGAAATAATGAAAATATTGTACTCAAGGAACTTACTCCACTTTACGAACAGAGCGGGATAAGTGAGAGACCAGACATTTGGATAATTTCAGGCGTGATAAACATTGCAACAAAGATCCTCGAGATGGTGGATTCCTGCAGAAATGAAGTCATGATTGCTATCCCTAAAGTTGCAGAAGAACTGGCAAAAGAAGCCTTGCCAAAGATCAGATTATTACATGACAGAGGAGTAGACATTACAATTCTGGTATCAGAAGATGTAGAGGCTGACACGTTAAAGTCATTATCAAGGCTAGCAACGGTGAAGGTAAAGAAGGGTCTCTTTGGTGGAGGAATAATTTCTGACAAGAGGTATGTTGTTTTGCTTCTTGGCGAAGAGCTTGGTACTACAGGAACAAAAGAGGCAGTTGCCATATGGGCAGATCATTCAGGCCTAGCAGGCTTTGCTCGCGAATATTTTGAATACTTGCTAAAAGAATCAAAAGATGTAAAATCAAGTAAATGAGATACCAATCATGAAAGATCAAGAAGTCTTGTTTGTTGGAACTGCTGAAGCAGAACATGTAGAGATGTATCTCAAAGCAATATGGCATATCAAGGAAGATGGAAATCCAGTAAAAATTAGCACCATTGCCAAGATGCTAAACGTAAGACAGCCAAGTGTAGTTCAGATGTTAAAAAAACTAAACGAGTCAAAGCTTGTAAATTATAACAAAAGCGGAGTCTCGCTTACCAAGAACGGTGAAGAGATAGGCTCTAACATGATGCGAAATAGCAGACTGCTCGAGGTACTAATGGATAGTGCTCTAAAGGTAGACATTGACGAAGAGATGGTTTGCGGTATTGAACACCACATGAATGCACAGTTCACAGATGCACTATGTACAATGCTCAAGCACCCAAGAAAATGTCCACATGATAATGACATTCCACGTGGAAATTGTTGCAAGAATTAATGAGGTAACATATTAGATCAACAGTTCATTTTCTGATAATTTTCCCTATTGCAATATTTAATAGCAAGGATTTCCTTACTTTATAGTAAGGATATATCAGAGATGAATGTAGGTTCCATTACCACCAAGGGACAGATAACGATTCCTAAGGAGATCAGAACTTCATTGGATCTAAAGGAAGGAGATAGAGTGATTTTTGTAATTGAAGACGGGCAGGCAACAATAAGAAAGGCTTCAAGGGAAAAGATCTCCGAGGTTTTACGTAAACAGAAACCGTGGAAAGAACATAGTATAAGATTCCAAAAGAGAATGCGCAAAGAATGGTAATAACTGCGGTATTGGATACCAACATCTTATTGAACGCCAAGAATGGCAACGAACCACATTCTACGCATTCCTTGCAGATATTGGATGCAATTGAGGATGGCTCCATACAAGGAATCATATCGGTAATCTCGATTGCAGAATTGTGTACAGGGTATTATTCCCAAGGAGACAAGAGTGGTAAAGAGGAGTTACTTGCCCATCTAATTTCTACCAAGGGTTTTGTGATTGCTGGGCTTGACATTGAGACATCCGATACGGCAGCAAAGATTCGTGCAGATACAGGTATCCGATTGCCTGATGCCATAATAATTGCAACTGGGCTTGCAAAAGGTGCACAATATCTTGTAACCCATGACAAGGAGTTAAAGAAAGCCAGTCATTATCTTGAGATCATATCATCAAGAGAACTTCTTGGTAGGCTTAGACATAGAAAAAAATAGTATAAAGATCACGGGTCTAGATACAGGTGTCGAATTTCACATAATAATAAAGTTATATCAGAGACATATAGTATAGAATCAAATGACTTGCTTTTGCGGCTGCGAGACTTTTGTCAAGGACAGCAACGGATTCAAGGTAGGTTGTGTAAAATGCAGTCATGGTGCTCAAAATCACGAGCAGAGCTTCAAGCTAAAACCACTAGAAGAAGGAGCCCAGAAGAGGGGCTCTTTATCATAAAGCTATTCTCCTATTACTTTAACTAAAACACGTTTTGGCCTCTTGCCGTCAAACTCTCCATAGAATATCTGCTCCCAGGGACCAAAATCAAGTTGGCCTTTTGTTATAGCCACTACAACTTCTCTTCCCATCACTTGCCTTTTTAGATGTGCATCTGCATTGTCTTCTCCAGTATTGTTGTGCTCATATTGCGATACAGGTTCATGTGGTGCGATCTCTTCTAGCCACTTTTCATAGTCTTGATGTAATCCACTCTCATTATCATTAATGAATACACTTGCAGTAATGTGCATTGCATTAACAAGGCAGAGACCTTCTTTGATACCACTTTTTTGAATTATTTTTCTTACTTCTGGTGTAATATTTACAAATCCTCGCCTTGATGGAACAGTATATGTCAAATATTCAGTATGAGATTTCATTATAACAATAGAATTATTTACTGATAAAAATCCAGTGCAGGCTCAGAACTCAAGATCCTTCTCATCAAGTCAAAGGGATTTGGTCATCAACGCCTGCAGCTAACAATTTTGATTGTTCCTACTTGAGTCTTTCAAGAAGCTTGATAAAAGGCGAGGGCATTGCTTACACAAATGGTAGCAATAGATGCAACGTGTTCTCTTGAAAGTTTTAGGAAGTTTGTAATCCTAAGCACCTGCAACTCGTTTATTCCCGAAAGTTACCTGGAGGATTACGAAGTGTTCCCAGAACGAGAATCATCGCCTGGCCCAATTTATGTAGAGGCTGCAGACAAGGTCACCTTGAAAAAGATTCGAGACATGACTTTTGTAAATGCAAAAGAGGTATTGGGTATCATATACTCGTCAAAAAGCGGCAATACAAATCTAAAGTGGAGACAGGTAAGAAGAAACACAGGCAAAGTAGTGGGTGAGGCTTCAACTAACACGCTTGTTAACTTGACTGAATCTGGAGTCCTGACACAGGAATGGGTCCAGAACTATTTGAGAAAGAAAGCAGAAGAAAAGAAGGAATCCAAGACTGACGAGTTAACAAACTAGATTACTTTTCTTTTTTATTACAGTTCCACAAAGGTATTAGATTGATTATTAAAAAGATAGATGACAACGCCGTTGCTCTCATACCAGAGGAATCAGATGATCTCTTTACACTACGACGTGTCATAGCCAAAGGAGACAGGGTAACTGGAGACACTTCACGAGCTGTCAAGCAAGAAAAGGATTTTTCAAGACCTGACAAGGGAGAAAGAGTCAAGATTCGCATAGCGCTTGATGTTGAAAAAATTTCTATTGATGAGGTAGTTGACAGACTACGAGTCCAGGGCACAATAGCAGAGTCAGACAATCCATCAGTAAGCAAGGGATCACATCATTCTCTTACACTAAAAATTGGTGATGCCGTTACACTTGTCAAGAAAAATTGGAGTGACATTGAGCAAAAGTTGATCTTTGGAAAAAAAGATACTAGTACGTTTCTTCTTGTTGCAATAGATACGACAGACTGTGGCCTTGGAAGATTAAGTGGTACACATCTCAAGCTTTTGCCAAACATGTATTCGGGTGCAAGTGGAAAGAGATACCAATCTAAATTCAATATACAAGATTTTTTCAAAGTTGTCCAAGGTGCAATTTCAACTTTGATCAGAGATGGAGACAACATTATCATATTTGGACCAGGCGAGACCAAGAAAAGATTGGCAAATTTTCTTTTGGAGGTTCCATCAATCAAGGGACACAAGATACAGGTAGTGGATGGGATAGACTCTTCTGGCGAGGACGGAATTTACACTTTCATCAAGTCTGACATCATGAAGCAGACGCTTGACACCAGCAAAATTGCAAAGGTTTCGGCCATACTAGATGAAACCATGGCAAGGGCCAACAAGAAGAGCAACAAGTTTACCATGGGTTTTGAGGAGACTGTAAAGGCAAATGAGATTGGTGCAGTAGAATCTCTAGTGTTTTCAGACAAGATCTTTGAGAAACAGGATGAAGATAAAATAATAGAATTTCTCAACCAAGTCGAATCAAAAGGAGTTGAAGTATATGCAGTGGATTCAACTACAGATGCGGGTTTACGAGTTTCGTCTCTTGGAGGAGTTATTTCTCTTCTCAGGTTTGCTCCCCAAAGTTGACTCTTCAAGCCATTTCATGTACGGTATACTGACACCGTCCATCTTGAGTTCTATAATTTCTGGAACTTCATATGGATGAGATTTTGCTATTATTTCTTTGAGTTGCTGTTTTGATTTTGCTGTAGTTTTGAAAAGTGCTAAAAATTCTTCAGCATCTTCAATCTTGCCCTTCCATGAATAAATAGAGTTTATTTTTGTATAGTTGACACATGCTGCCAATTTTCTTTCCACTACAATGTGCGCTATTTGAGAGATTGATTTTTTGTCAGGATATGTTGAAACTATGACAATTCCCATAGCAACTGATAAATTTGCCCTGACTAAAAAGAGTATCAATTAATTTGGCTTTTGAATTTCTGACACATAATTCCATCATCTATGTTTTGATTGCATGGGTTATTGTATTTGGAGTTGCAAAGGTCTCAAAGCTTGACAAGCACGGTTTTGAGATTAAACCATACAGTTTGACATACAAAAACCAGAATGTACAATTGATACTATCCAGAATTCTAAATAGAACTCAACGTGCAACCAGAATTTTTTCCAATACAAGTGTGGTTTTAGGTTTTATAATGATGGGAGCTGCATTTTGGTATCTTGCTTCTAACCTATCAAACTTTTTTGTAAAGCCAGAATCATTCTCAGAGATGACTGTATTGATACCGGGAGTTACAATCCAGTCAAGCGCAAACATTGCATATTTTCTGCTTTCAGTTCCAATTGTACTTGTAATTCATGAGGGTGCACACGGAATTGTTGCCACGCTAGAAAAAATAAAAATAAAGACTGGTGGATTTGCAGTCTTTATTGCATTATTTGCAGGATTTGTAGAGCCAGATGAGGAAGAATTTGTCAAGGCAAAAAAGATCTCGCGCCTTAGAGTAATTGGGGCTGGTGCAACATCAAATGTTTTGTTTTCATTTATAATTGCAGGACTGTTGATATTCAATCCATCATTTGCACTCATAATGCCAGATCCAATCAAGAGCATGTTTTACCATGAACCTCTTGGAGTTCCAATAGTTTCAGTCACAGAAGGTACCGGGGCTGAAAAAGCTGGATTGCAAAAAGATGACATCATAAATTCAATAGATGGAAATCCCATTTTACTGCCGCAGGACTTTGCCAAGGTGAAATTAAAGCCAGGAGACACTGCCATGGTGTCGGTAATAAGAGATGGAAAAACTTTGCAGATTCCTGTCGAAGTCACTCCTTCTAAGGATGATCCACAAAAAGGAGTACTTGGAATTTTAAGAGCGGCCTTGCCATCATACCAGCCTGTAGTTCCGTATTACATACACTGGAGTCCAGAGGTTTTCATGTTCCTATTGTGGCTCTGGATGCTATCATTTTTCATAGGAATATTCAACATGTTGCCTTTGCCAATATTGGATGGTGGTAAGTTCATTCATACAATAATTGAAAAGAAAGTATCTGAAAAAGTATTGAAAGGTGCAATGGTATCAATATATGCTGTAACATTTGCTTTGTTTGGCCTCAACATTGCGCTGTCTGCAGTAAAATCAGGTTTTATAACAATTTAACAAAAGTTTTACAATCAACACGATCAAATTTAGGATCTTGAAACAAACTTGCCATATCCAGGTTTTGCAATTATCTTGAAATCTTCAGCCACTATACTTCCTCTAACAATTGTCTTAACTGGCCATCCCTTGAGCTTCCAACCCTCATAGACATTATAATCAGAAAAACCATCAATGGTTTGAGCGGACACTTTACCTTCCTTTTTCAAATCAACTAGAACAATGTCTGCATCAGAACCTTTTTGGATGATTCCCTTTTTTGGGTACATTCCAAATATGCGTGCAGTATTGAGGCTAGTCATGTTTGACAGCTGCTGGAGATTTATTCTTCCCTTGTTAACTCCCTCGCTTAGAAGTATAGGTAACATTGTACCCATTCCGGGAAATCCAGCAAGTGCATTCCACACAGTTTCTCCTCCCAACTTTAGCTTTAGTCTATTTGCAACATGGTCTGTTCCAATGGTATCCATCATTCCACCCTGTATTTCTTGCCATACAGATTCCACATCTTTTGAGGAACGTATTGGAGGCATCACTTTTGCAAGATATCCCTTTTGTGATTCATAGGACAGTGTTAGATAATGAGGACATGTTTCAACGTGTATCTTGGTTCCATTTTTCTTTTCTTTAGATATTGCATCTATTGCAGCGTTTGATCCTATATGTACAAAATAAATGATACAGCCATATTTTCGTGCAATTTGTGATATTGTTGTAATTGACTTGACTTCGGATTCTACAGGTCTGCTTTGTGACCATGCAGCCAGTCCGTCCATTTTTTTCTCTTTTGCAGTCTGTATCCCACAGGAGCACATTTGATAATCTTCTGCATGGACAAGGACTGGACAATTAAGAGATGCTGCTTTTGCAACAATTTTTTCAATCATGTCAGTTGTCATCTCTACCCGGTCTTCTCGCAGAGATCTATCTCCAGGTTGCATGTCCATGTAGACATGGCTCACTTCTTCTCCGAGATTCATGTATATCTTAAATGACGTTATTCCTTTGTCTTTACAAAATTCCATTTCATTGATTTGGTCTTTATGAAGTATGGAAGCATGAATTGTATAGTCAACATAATGAGTTTTTGAGCTTGCGACAAGATGAGAATCTAGATTTTTTTTGTACGAGCCGTGTAGACGTAGCATTCTCATCATGGTTGTAACTCCACCTATTGCTGCAACTTTGGATTCAGTGATTGCTGCCTCATCAATTGGAGAATAGACACCATAATGGATATGAGGATCAATTATTCCAGCAAGTGAGACCAAGCCATCTCCTTTTATTTTGAGGTCACATGATGGAATATCATTTGTAAGACCAACAATTTTGCCTTCATCGATGACAATATTCTTGTCTACCATTTGATTTTGAAAAATAACATGTGATCCTGTGATTACAGCATCTACTGTCATCATGAATTTTGATTGAAAACCTAGTATTATTCCTTGAGTAAATGAATAAAAGCAGTTGGTATTCTTGATAACAAAAGGGCCGGTAGTCTAGTGGTAGTGATGCCGCGTTCGCAACGCGGATGTCGTGGGTTCAAATCCCACTCGGTCCACCTCATAAATTCAGACAAGTTCTATTTTGACATCATTTTTTGCAATTCGTTTTATGAAATAAATCTAAAAAATTGATGCCCGACAAGCTTAAGAGAGGATTCATCAGAACTCAGTTAATTTGAGTAGCAAAATACGTACAGTTTTTTCTGAAAATGTAGAATCTCGATGGTTTTTACCTGTTCTATTCTTGTCGGGCATAGTACTTTTTGTTCTAAGAAAATCAATATTTGTATTGATTCAACCTGGTAGGGTTGAAGATGTAGATGTTCTTCTAAGAGAAGCTATCCAATATTCATGGGGAAGTATTTTTATTGTTTACAACTATTACTTGCATTTTATTCCGCGGTTTGTAACAATGTTTTCTCTATACCTGTTTGGCATTACCAATGTCAACCTAGCAATGAATGTAGCTGCAATAATTATTGCTACATTTTGTGCATTATTTTTTGCTACCAAACAATTCCGGTTTATAATTAAAAATGACTTGCTCCGAGCAATTTGTTGTTTATTTATAATAGCTGCTCCAGGAATTGAGGAAATTTATTCAAACATTTCAAGCATCCAATGGTTTTTGAATATATTTACAATGCTTTTTGTATCATTGCTGCTGTTCAGATATGAAGAATACAAAAAGAAATCCAAAAAAAAGAAATGTCTTTATGCATTTTTCTGTTCTGCGTCATTTCTGTCTTCTGCCTTTTCAATTGTTTTTCTTCCTGCATTAATTTATGTCATAATACGTGAATTGCGAAGAAATGAACGAGAAATAATTACAATATCTAGTCACATAGTGCCTACAATTCTACTATTACTTCAAACATCACTTCTTTACATCAACTATTCCCAACAATTCAAGTTTCCCGTAATTCAGGCTAGTACAGACATTGTTAGATCAACAATTCAGATGTTTTCTACAAGTGTCATCAATGTATTTTATTACAAAATTTTTCAATACTCTGGAGAGCTAACATATCTCATACTAATTTGCGTAATTGCATTTATTTTATTAAATTCCATAAAAAATGGATTAAGGTTTGAAATTTTTACGCTATATTGCATAACTGCAACATTACTCTTGTCAGTCATAGTTAGAGGCAGCATGGAAAACAGATTCATGTCCCTTGCAGTCATATTTTTATTCATACTAGTAGTTAGACAATTTGACAAGAAAAAATCAATGCTTTTTCGATTTATTTTTGTGGCCATTATGATAATTGTCATTTCAAATATTGGTTTTGGATTTTTCATACAGTCTTCTGCAGATGGAAACTGGAAATATGTAACAGATCTCTACGATCCATCAGGCAAATACCAGTGTTATGTGGGAGAGATTCCTCATGGTTGGGCAATTTTTATTCCTTGTTCAAATCCAATGCCAAGTAACACAACTAAATTTTTCCCACACACAACACCCGGTCCTTTGATAACATTTACACCTCCAGTATTACCAACTATTACATCAATAGAATCAGATTCAGTTGCAATACATGGTATAACAACAACATTTACCGCAACTGTATCACCAACACCTGACAATGGCGTAGTCCAGATCTATATTGACGACGTAGCTACAGGAGATCCAATTACAGTATTTGGAGGCCAATCAATCTTTAGTACATCCATGCTATCAGTTGGGGTGCATCACATATCAGCATCATATCTTGGTGCTCCCAATTTTTATGCAAGTAAATCAGATCAGACTGTTATCACAATATTATCAACTTCAGACCTAGAGAACACAAATCTTTCTGGAATAAACATGCAAGGATCTAATCTATCAGGTATCAATCTGCAAGGAGCTAATCTATCAGGTGCAAATCTACAAGATGTTAATTTCTCCAAGGCTAATCTTCATGATGCAAATCTGTCAGGCGCTTTACTCTTAGGTGCTAATTTAAGAGGAGTTAACTTGTCTGGCGCTAATCTCAAAGGTATAGTTCTAGCAGGTGTTAATTTATCAGATGCTAACTTGTCAAATACAAATCTCAAAGACGCAGAAATCAGAGGAGCCAACTTTACTGGTGCCATCATTGATGGTTGTAATGGCTGTCCACAAATAAAATAAAAAACAATATACATCTATTCCAATTAGTGCATTTAGTGAAAGTATTCAACGGCAAGACCGCAGCAGATGACTATATGTCAAGTCACACATTGACTTTTTCCACGCCAGAGCTTACATTGACTAGATTTGCATTTTGGCTAGGTGACATGGTACCTGATCCAAAAAATCCAGGTCAACAGATGCCTAGAATAATGAATTTTGTAGAAGAGAAGGATTTTGCCCCAACACCTCTAGTAGACGATGATACATTTGTGCCAACAGGCGCAATGAAGACCATGGGCGGTTTGTATGGTAGTGTGAGTACATCTACTGAGACAAACTCAAAATTCTGTATAGAATGTGGTTCAAAATTATCTTTGGTTGCAAAATTCTGCACAGAATGCGGCGCGAACCAAGACTAGTAGTATCAGAATTTTTCCTTCTAGGATATTTTATTTCCGCATTTAGAACAAAACTTAGCATTAGCTTTTAGAGCCGATCCACAAGAATTGCAGACAGGTCCGCTTGAGATTTGTTTTGGCATCAGAGCTGGATCTGGTCGAGGAAGTTCTCCAGGTGTTGAAAAAGCTGCAGAGGCTGAGACAATTGATGGAGGTTGTCCAAGTCCAGGCAAGGTAGATGCTGTCATTTGTGATGGTGGCGGTCCCATACCGGGAGGCATTGGGCTTATCATGGTAGAACCAGAAGTACGACCACCTGCAATCTTGTCAAGTGATTTTTTTAGCTCAAAGATTACCTTGACAGACAAAAACTCTAGTGATGAATACGATACAACATAATCTCCCAGTTTCTCAAAGAATTCCTTGTCGGTTAGCTTACCTTGCTTGTACATTGTATTAGCATCAAGAAATGATTCATAGTATCCTTGGGTATCATTTAGCAGATTCTGTAGTTTGTCAAATAGAAGGTTTAGAGTATCAATATCCCCAAATGACATGTGAACTGTTTCCTTGACCGGTATTAATTATTTTAGATCTAAAAAAGAAGAAGTGAGGTTTAGATTTTTGAAAGAGCGCTGTCTATCATATTCTTGTAGGAACCCTTTGATGCAGCACCTACTTGTTGTGCCACAACCTGTCCCTTGTTGAATAGTGCTAGTGTCGGTATGCTAAAGACGTTATACTTTGATGCAAGTTCGTTGTTTTCATCAACATTAACTTTGACAAAGTTGATCTTTCCTGCATATTCACCGGCTAGCTCCTCGATTACAGGACTTACCATCCTGCACGGGCCACACCATTCAGCCCAAAAATCTACAAACACAGGAATTGAAGAAGACATGACCTCTTTTTCCCAGTTTTGTGAATTTACAGGTTTTGCTTTATCCATGTATTATAAAATTCTGAATCCCTAAATATATTGAACGGTTTTTTACCAGCGACTTCGTAGGCCGTAATAGTTTTTATCGCCTGACTTTCTGCGATCATCTCTTCTATCGTCACGTCTTCCATAACCACCGCCGCCACCTGATCTGCCGTAACCCCCTCCTCCCGATCTACCATAACCGCCACCTGATCGACCTCCGAAACTTCTCCTGTGGCTTACCTCTCTTTTTAGTGGATCTGGAATGTTGACTACAATTCCAAGTTCTTTGTTTAGATCTTTCATCTGGACCTTGGTTTGGTTTGATATTGCCTTAAAATCGCCAATCGAGGAATAAGATACCAGGGTGATTGCTCTGCCTTTTTCTCCGGCACGTGCAGTTCTTCCAATTCTATGGAAATAGACCATGTCTTGGTTTGGAACATCATAGTTTATCACCAATGCAACTTTGGGTACATCAATACCTCTTGCTGCTACATCAGTAGCTACCAAAATGTCTGCCTTGCCTTTCTTGAACATGTACATTGCCTTGTCTCTTCTAAATTGGGACATGTCTCCTTGAATTGAGACTACATTGAATCTCCCTTGTTCGAGCTCATGTGCAACTCTTCTTGTCCTATCTTTTGTAGAGCAGAAAACTATTGCCTGGCCAGCACCATTTTCTTTGATAAATTTGAATAGATAGTCAGTTTTTTCCCTGTCTTTTATTACAAGAAATGCTTGCTCAATTCCTTCTCCACTTAGATCATCAGAATCGATGAATATTTTTTGTGGATTTTTCATGTATTTTTCTGCAAGCATCAAGATTGCAGCTGGCATGGTAGCAGAGAATAATGCATTGACATGATCCTCTGGGACCAAGTCCAAGATGAATTTGATATCTTCAATGAATCCCATGTCAAGCATCGTATCGGCTTCATCAAGTATGACCCACTTTACCTTCTGTAGTTTTATAGAGCCACGTTTGATATGATCAATAAGACGTCCAGGTGTAGCAACTACAATCTCTACTCCCCTGTGGAGTTCTTGGAGTTGTATATTCATGCTTTGACCGCCATAGATAGTTACACTTCGTATTCCAGAGTGCCTTGAGAATTTTACAATTTCATCAGATATCTGCACTGCAAGTTCTCTTGTTGGAGCAATGATAAGTGCCTGCACTCCACCTTTTGGGATAACGTTCTGAATTATTGGTAATGAGAATGCAGCTGTCTTTCCTGTTCCAGTATGGGCTTGACCAATGACATCCTGACCTGAAAGAAGTACTGGAATTGCTCCTGACTGAATTGGAAACGGTTCGCGAAAACCCATTTCATTAAGTGCCGTGAGTATTGTATCCTTTAGTCCTAGTTCTTCAAATTTTGTCAAATTTATTCATCATCTTTTTATTGAAACGACAGAGAAAAGTTCGATCACCTATTTCCGTCAATTTTTGTTTAACATACCCCTCTGGCTCTAATAACTCTTTCCAAAATATTGCAAAAAAATCCGATTATTTTTAGAAATTGTATAATCTCTTGCTCTTATGCGTAGTATAGATTTGACCCATCAAAATGATATACATAATTATCTGAGATTTATGTAGATTAGAGCATGAGCAGTGAACTTCGATTAAAAAAATTGAGAGGATCTGGAGGTTTTATCATGGCAACTGTAAATGATGATCAACAAAGAAAAGGCAACTTGGGCGGACCTGACTTGTTTCTTGCCCCAGTTGGTCGACTTGATTCAGAAAAGATTTCCAAGTATTATTGTAACACATGTGAGAAAGAATATGAAGGAAGTCCAAAGATAGAATATGAAAATCCAAATGAGATAGTTGCAGAAAATCTTGTACTCCTAGAGAAGGGGCAGTACATGTGTACCACGTGTGGATCAATTCTTGCAGAATATAGAAATTTTAGCAAGCCTGATGAAACAGCATCAGTTGGAGCTGCAATACCTGTTTCAAGTACAACTAGCGTAACACCACCACAGTCAACACAAAGTTTTGAATTACAAGAACAGCCAAAAGCGTCTACAAGTGTAAAGACATTCAGTTCTATTACAGGTCTTTGGGTTTACGATACTGAGGCAAAGAAGGTTGGCGTAGTAAAGGAGATGGGCATCCAGCCAGACCAATCAAGCATAGTACTTGTTGTAACAAGAAATGATGGAACAGATGTCACAATAAAGTGGGATGACATAAAAAAAATTGGCGAGATCGTATTGCTCGGAGGCTCACTTGATGAAAATAATTTAAAATGCAAATGTGGGTATACCAACAGCCAAGGTTCCAAATTCTGTGAAAGTTGTGGTAATAAACTAAAGTAACTTTCCATTGTTAAGCAAGATTTATCTTACGATTTCAGAGAACTAGGAATACTTGAGTAAACTTTCTCTCAAATCAGGAATTGTAAAGGATATCATAATCATAGCAATAGGCATTGCAATAATTTGGGTTGGCCTTCGAGTTGCTTTTGGCACAGAAAATCCATTTTACGTTGTATCAAGTGGAAGCATGATACCAAATCTCAATATCTTTGATGTAATTGTAGTTCAAGGACATGTCAGTTTTGATCAGTTAAAAGTTGGAGACATCATTGTATTCAACAGGCCAGATGGGCATGACAAGGTGATAGTCCATAGAGTTGCAGAGATATTAAACCAGAATCCTCTTGTAATCAGAACAAAAGGAGACGCCAATCCTGGTTCCATACCTGGAACTGACTTTCCCATAACAAAGAATGACTATATTGGAAAGGTAGTCTATGTAGTTCCACAGATAGGCTATGTAACAAGGATACTTACACCACCAATCAATTACATCATAATAGCTGTCATTGTTGGAATAATGCTAGTAAAACAATTTGGCAAACCAAAGTCAGAGATAGAAAAATTATCAGACGAAGATAAAACAAAGAATTCGGATGAAACTGAAAACATAGACAAAAGTTTGTCAAGCGACAAGTCATATTTGACAGAAAATTCAGACTCATCTGAAACTAAGACAGATGATGTATCAGGTACAGACAAAGATTCTACCTCAAAATAAAATTTAAATTTATTATTTTCTTATCTTGAAAACTCGCTCGAAATAATCTGATTGTTCAGACTCGGGTTCAGAATTTTCTTTGATATTTGCAAGGTTTTTGGCAAGTTTTTTCTTGTATCCAAGCTGCATTTGGCGTGCAATCTGTATTCTTTGTGCCTGGGGTGAACCTGCACCATGCATTGATTCAGTTAGATATCCTACTGCATTTCTGCCCAAGGTCATATTTTCAATTAGTCGCAAGATTCGAATTCTGCTTTCAACATCAACACCTTTGCGTCCCTTGAGATATTTTTTCAGTATTGGACCGGTAGTTGGATTTCTCAGATCTTTTTCAGATGGAAGTGTAACAACAAGACCACCTGCAATATCCTGTGCAAGTCTGCCTATTTCATATGGGAATCTAGTTACATTGTGTTTTGTAACATTTGCCAACATGTCATCATTTAGCCATACACCAGACTTGGTGCGGTGAGCCTGAGAAGATGATGCTATACCAGATGCGTAGATGGTTTCGTTGAGATGAGTCATCTCTACTAGTTTATCTCTTATGTGAGAAACATCAGGAACTCCATTGTAGTCAGCAATTGCAGCAGCGGCTCCAATTAGAACATCACCAAGACCTGTCTTGCACACATAGCTTCTTCTATGATAACATGTGAATCGCTCTACAAGCATTGCTGCAAATTCATATTCACCAAACATGAATACCTTGTCCCACGGAATGAATACTTTATCAAAGACCATGAGTGCTTCTTGTCCTGCAAACTTTGCATTTCCTGCATCAATATCTCCATCCTCCATGCTTCTTGTATCACAAGACTGGCGTCCGTAGATGTATGTAATTCCTGGAGCATCTGCAGGCATTGCACCAACAACTGCATAATCCTTGTCACCTTCCAACAGTCTCATGGTGGGCATGACTATTATCCAGTGTGAATTGATACAGCCAGTCTGGTGAGCCTTGGCTCCTGTTACAAAAATTCCCTTGTCATTTTTTTCTACTACATGTAGAAATACATCTGGATCTTCTTGCTGGTGTGGTGCTCTGCTTCTATCGCCCTTTGGATCAGTCATTGCACCGCCTATGACAAAATTCTCCTGTTGGATCATCTTGATAAAATCAACTAGTCGTTTATGATAATTGGTCTTGTGTTTTTCATCAATTTCAAAAGTAACAGAATATAACGAGTTTAATGCATCCATTCCCACACATCGCTGGAAACATGTTCCTGTGAGCTGGCCTAGTTTTCGCTGCATCTTATTTTGGTTTACCAGATCATCTGCACTTTCTGCAATGTGCAAGAACCTGTTTACCTGTAAACCTGTGATAGATGATTTTGCAGTTGCCATCTCAGACTCTTTTTCTGCCAAGTCATAAGTCTCTGCCACGGCATTAATTGATGGCCTTATCATTGGATGATCCACAGGCTCTTTTACAAGCTCGCCAAAAAGATAGACCTTCATGTCACGGCCTCTAAGACTTTGGATATACTCAGCTGCTGTCTTAATTGGCATATCTGCTAGTACCTTTTGCAAGTAATATAAATATTATAACAAAATCGTAAGTCTTTACGCAAGTCCAATTCTTACATCGACTACTTTGCAACCTTTGCCCTTTTCAAATACTAGGACCGGATTCATGTCAAGTTCTTTTATTTCTTGGAAATCAGTCACAAGCTGTGAAATTCTTTGGATGCAATCTGAAAGTTTTGCAACATCAGATGGTTTCTCTCCCCTTACACCCTGTAACAACTTGTTTGTCTTGATTGAAGATATCATCTCATCTGCTTCAGTATCTGTTACAGGTGCAACTCTGAATGTTACATCTTTAAGCACTTCGACATAAATTCCACCCATCCCAAACATAACTACAGAGCCAAATCCCGGTTCTTGCTTTGAGCCCACGATAGTCTCTTTTCCACCTTTTACCATCTCTTGGACCAGTACTCCCTTGATAACGGCCTTCTTGTCATATTTTTTTGCATTTTTTATTATTTCCTTAAAGGCCTTTTTGACTTCTTGTGGAGTCTTCAATCCCACTTTGACTCCACCTGCATCAGACTTGTGAATAATTTGTGGTGAGGCTATCTTCATTACAACTGGGTATCCAATTTTTTTTGCTGCAACTGTAGCCTCTTTCTCCTTTGTGGCAAGAATGCTTTTTGGTACAGGAAACCCATAGGCTTTCAAAACTTCTTGTCCTTCCTCTTCTAACAAGTTCTTTCTTCCCTCAGATTTGACCTTGGCAAAAATTTGTTCTACCTTTTTCTTGTTTACCTTGAATTGTTGTATTTTTCCTTCAGATGCTTGTGACCATTGTGAGAATCGTAACATTGCCTTTAGTGCCCTAATTGCTTTTTCTGCATAGGTATAATATGGAACGCCACCTTCTGCAAGAATTTCTCGATTTCTTATTCCCTCATCAAGACCCATCAGACTTGCAAGAATTGTCTTGTTGTATTTTTTTGATGCAGTAACTACTACCTCTGCAAGCTTGTTGTAGTCAAGTGTTGCAGATGGTGTACACATTGTTATGACCGAGCCTACATTTGGATGAGCAAGTACAAGATTTAGTACATGATCAAATCTGTTAAAATCAGCATCTCCCACAATATCTACTGGATTTCTAGATGTTCCCCATGGAGGTATTACTCCATTTATCTGCGGTCGTATGCTCTCTATGTTTGCCATCTTGATTCCCATCTTTGAGCAAGCATCTGTGGAAATTATTGCAGGCCCTCCTGCATTTGAAACTATAACCAGATCTCCCTTTAGCGGCAATGGTTGTTTTGAGAAAGCTACTGCATAATCAAATAATTCTTCCATAGTATCAACTCTGATTGCACCAGACTGTACCAGCAATGCATCATAGATTTCATCAGAGCCCATGAGAGCACCCGTATGAGACATGGCTGCCTTTGCACCCTCTGGACTTCGGCCAGATTTTAGGACTAGTACAGGTTTCTTTAGTTTGTTCAGCCTGGTAATTTGCTTGCATATTTTCAAAAATTCCCTTCCATTGGTCATATCTTCGAGATACATTACAATGACTTTGGTCTGTTCATGTTCTGCAAGCATTTTTAGAATGTCCACTTCGTTGAGGTCAACTTTGTTTCCCATGCTAATTACAGAGGAAAATCCTATTCCTTGAGCACTCGCATCTTCAACCAGTGCTGCACATATGGCACCACTCTGGGACACAAGAGCAATTCCTCCAGACTTTGGTGTAACCTTGAGAAAAGTGGAATTCATCATTGTTTGTGGAGCCAAGTTCATCACACCAAGACAGTTGGGCCCTATGATTTTGATATCATACTGCTTTGCAATCTCTGCAAGCTTTCTCTCAAGCTTTGCTCCTTCTTCGTTGACTTCCTTGAATCCGGCAGTGATTACAATTGCTCCCTTGATCTTCTTTTTACCACATTCCTCAAGCACATCTGGAACAACATCATTTTTTGTAACTATTACTGCAAGATCAATTTCATCTGGAACATCTAGAACACTCTTGTATGCTTTTTTGTCAAATACGGTTTCTCTTGTAGGGCTAATTGGAAGTATCTTTCCGGTATATCCCTTTAGTATGTTTGATGTGATGGCACGACCTACACTTCCCTCTTTGTCAGATGCCCCGATTATAGCAATAGATTTTGGAGATAGGAAAATTGATTCGCTCATTTTAATGAGATCGACTCAAATGTATTTGTATAATAAGTTTATCCAAGAATAACCCCTGATCCTAAATGTCAGAGTTTTAGCTGCCAAGCATTTTTCCAGCCAGATTCTGGTTTCTTGGGATCCAACTTATCTTCAGGTGTGGCATCTTGGCCATCATCTCCCAGGCTTCTCTTGCAAGACTTCGAAGATGATCATTGTTTATGGCATATTCATGATTTAACTGCGAAACGGTATTTTTTGAATCGCTAAATATCATAATCTCATCGGTAGTATCTGAGAATTTTTTTAGAACAGAAATTATGGCCATGTATTCTGCCTGGTTGTTTGTTATGTCAGATTTTTTTTCATAGAACGATTCTCCGGTCTCTTTTACAAAATAGCCAAAGCCAGAGTTTGTGCCTCCAGAGCCATCAACAAATATGCTAAGGACCATCTTTGTACAACCTCATGAATTTTACACTCAGGTTTACGGTAATCATGTAGATTACAGTAGACGTGGATTGCGATATCAACGACGCGGCATAGGCTTGATAGGAATTTGTGAGTAGATAATATTGGAGGGACCATCTACATATGGTATAGACAACCTCGCCTATTCCAAGAGAAGATATCACTTTTATCAGATCTCGTCTCAGACCTGCCTTGTCAACCTCTCCTGTGTTTAAAAGATATTTTTTCTTGTTGTCAAAATAAAAGAGTGTCCCAAAAGTAGAAAAATATACAAGATAATCAACACCCAGAGTTATTGTTGCATTGACATAACTTTGCTGATTTGAAAACATTTGTGCAACAATCGCAGATACAGCAATTGATGCAAGAAATCCCAGAAGAATGTTCTTGTTTAGTTTAAGATATTCTTTGTACTGTTGCTTCACAGACTGATTTTGTTCATCTTACAAATAAATCAAGTCTATTGCAGAGTTATTCTCAAAAATATCAGTATGCCAGCAAGCTCTGCAACATGTACTGCCAACATGTATGGCAATAAGGCTGCGGCATAAAGCTCCATCATTGTAAAGTATGCATAGACTCCAATAATATTATGCAAAAACAATAGACCTGCAAAAAATATCATCCCAAGAGGCAGTTGTGCCTTGGTTTTAGAATACATCTTGGCAAAAACTCCCATTAGCACTCCTAGTGCTACCATGTTTGCCCCCGATACAATTGTACTTGCAGTCATTATTGGTTCCATTTGAAAAACACTAATCCCACTTTGCTTATGTACTTTTTTCCAATTTGCTTACAATTTCGTCAAAGACCTGCAAGTTTACCTCAAGAAATGTAGATATGAAAAATGTTGCACCATACTTGTCACCTACACGAGTTATCAGGTTATTTTTTTCAAGCACCCCAATATGATGCTGTACTGCCTTGTAATCAAGATTCATCTCTTTTGCAAGTTGATTTGCATTGAGAGGTTTATTACGTATATGAGATATGAAGCGGATCCTGTTTAATCCACCTTTTGAGCCCATAAATACAAACCACAGCAGACGTTTGGCATATGGATCTATAGGCATGTATGTTCGTGTATCATTAGTTAATTAATAGATCTTGGTTCTGTCAAGTTTACGGCTCATGCCCTCAAACCTAACTTGCTTCCATCAACTCTGAGGATTGTCGGCACTGTGTTATCCAAGTTCCTCTTCATTGCTTCTTCTGAAAGCCCACTAGGATTGCAGAACTTTTGCAACCCCTTGTAAGATATGTTCATCGACGCTACTACATCTCTGTCCATTGATCTCTTACAACTACTGTACCACAATTGACTATGTTGATACTGATCCTCTTGGGTTCTACTCCCGCATATTGGACACAGTATGCTGGTGCGCACTGGTGATACAAACCTCACTGGGACTCCTTCCCATGCTGACTTGTACTGTACTTGTCTTTGTAATTCATAGAAAGGCCAGGAATTCATCATTGCTCGATGTTTTTTACCTTGACCATTTCCTTTTCTATACATCTTGCGAATTCCTTTGATATCTTCTAATATGATCATAGAGTTTGACTTTTTAGCCTTTTGTACAATATCTTTTGTTATACGATTGAGAAATTGCTTGACTCTTCTTGCTCTTCTGTTGCCCAGTTTTGAATAGATCTTTTGCATTATCCTGTGATCATTACGTTTGAAAGATGAGGTTATTTTGTAATAACTGCGATCTGGTTGATAGATATGAGTCATAAACTTGACAGAACCATTTCAACATAAAATCGAATAACTGATAAGATACAGCAAAGATAGATTAGAATAATGTTTGACTATGATTACCCCCTTTACAGGCCTCCGTCTGAAGCCAAGTCGCTAATTTTTCAAGTTACACTAGGCTGCTCGTTTAACAAATGTTCATACTGCAACATGTATCGCTCAAAGGAATATTCTGAAAGACCATGGGAAGAGATCAAGATGGAAATTGATCTTGCCTCAAAGCACATGCCTGACAGTTCCAGGATATTTCTTGCAGATGGTGATGCACTGAACTTGTCAACTGAAAAAATGATCCAAATTCTAGATTATCTGCGAGAGAAATTTCCAAACTTTGAACGCATATCATGCTATGCCATGCCACAAAACATTATGAAAAAATCTCCAGAGGAACTAAAAAAATTGTATGCTGCAGGTCTAACAATGTTCTACATTGGAATAGAAAGTGGTTCTGATACAATTCTTAAAAAAGTCACCAAGGGTGCAACAGGCCAGACAATCATAAGATCATGTCAGAAAGCAAAAGATGCAGGATATACAATATCATGTATGGTCATTTTGGGTTTGGGTGGAAAGACCTACTCAAAGAACCACATCGAGGAGACTGCCAAAGTACTAAGCGCCTCTGCTCCTCACTATGTTGGAGCCCTAACGTTACACTTGGAAGATGGTATACGAGATGAATTTCTGACAAAATTCAAGGAGCCATTTTTACCAATTGATGATTCTGAGGCTTTAGGAGAACTTGAACTCTTGATATCAGGAATAGAGCCAAGTACTCAGGTAGTCTTTCGCGCAAATCATGGATCAAATGCATATCCAATAGGAGGAACTTTTCCACAGGATAAGCAATCCATGCTCCAAAAAATTTCTTACTTGAGAGACCATCCTGAACTATGCAGACCTGCTGGCCTCAGAGGATTTTAAATGGGTCCACAGGGAAAGTGTTGTCCTCAATAATTTTTTGAAGACTGTTGTTTGAAATTACATGAACCATGGAAGTGTAATAACATTCTAAGATTTAACTTTGTCTTATGAAATTTATTTTAGAATATTTTGTACAAAACTGGATCTAAGAAAAGTATCAGTGTTAGTAATAATTTTGGACTCAGCTTTACATAAAATTAGGATCTGATTGAAAAATGAATTTAAAGTTAAGATCGAATCGGGGGGATGTCAGATTATATGATCTCATTTTATCATTCCAAATGTTGTTTATATTCAAGAATAAGATATGATATTGTAGGGTTCATTATTCGGGTTCTGCAAAGTTGACGAGTGATAATTTCACCTGTAAAGTTTAGAGGATGTAACATTTACATGATTTCTGATACTTTGAGCCATTCGGCAAATAGATTATCGGTAAATTCGTAGATTCCACGTTCCCGTCTTTTCAAAACTGCCTTGCTACAAAGTGAAACTAATGCCGAACTTATGGTGGCATTACTCATGAATTCATCCTTTTCAATATCTGTAGGCTTTTTTTCAGGAGACTTTGCAAGTGCCTTTAACACCTTAATTTCTGACGGGGTCTGGTTTTCTGTAAATTCTTTAAATGATTGCTCTCCTTCTTTCTTTAATATCGTTTTAACAATATCATACAGTTTTTTGCTATCAAGTTTTACCATGTCATGTAACTGAATTTCTTTTCCTAAAAGCTGTAGATTGTATGGAATTCCACTAGAAATCTTGTAAAATTCTTCTTTTGTTTGACTGTCAATAAACTTTAGATCTGGAAGATAATGTGTGATGAACTTATCAAATTCATCCTTAGTAAAAGGTTCTACTTCTCGAAGAAGTAGCTGTTTGTAGAAAGGCGCACTTGTTTTTGCCACCAAGTTATCCAGTGTATCACGATAAGATCCGGAAACCACTAGTTTTGTATACTTGAAGTCTTCAAATAATGTGCGTATCAATTTTACTATGTCGAATCCCATCTTTCTGTTTTTTTCTCCGTAAGTAAGCTCAACTATGGACGGAAATTCATCGATGATCAGAACACATTTGGTTTTTGTCATCTCTGCCAAATGTTCTATTAAAGAGATAGATTTTGTAACAGCTTCCTCGACATCCTCTGATTCTTTTTTGATATATGATAAGGATAGCTTGAGATCTTCTGCAACTTTGGCAGATAAATTAAGGCCAGAGAGAAAATTGCCTAATGCTTTTGCGCCAGTTACTAGAAGCTCTTCAAATTTGAATTTCTTTGGTAGTTTATGTTCAAATGCACTTAATGCAACTCTATCCAATACTCTTGTAAATTCATCAATAGTAGTTGGCAAGATTCTCCATATTGAAATATAGATAACAGGTATACGCTGTTTTGTCAATCTGCTTTCAACCTCTTTTAGTATACTTGTTTTTCCTATACGCCTTATTCCTGACAACGAGAAACCGATTTTATTCTTGGAGGAGAGCTCTCTTGTTAATTCGCCAACTAGTTCTTCTCTTCCTATGAAGTCATCTCCGGTTACTGAATATAGCGTAAACGACACACTATACTGTAACCTTTACAGGATTTAAACTTTACAGGGTTTGGGGAAATTAATAATGCATAATTGTATTGCAACTAAAACAGTCACTATCATGTAGCAAAAATGCATATGTATGCAAAAATGCATACTTGTCATTTCGCTAGACAAGCCTGCGGATCAAGATCCTGCCACTTGAAAGCTCTTTTACTATATCCCAGCCTTTTTTGACATATAGTACAAGATCGTCTTCATCGACCAGTAGGCTATCGTATCTTTCGCCCTCTTTTTCTTTCATTGATTCCTGGATTGCAGTTTTAATTGCCTCAATCTTGTTTTCAACTGGAACCGGGCCATCATTTCTTTGCTTTTCTATTTTTATCTTTAATGGATCTATTCCATAGAGCGTGGCCTGCTCCTTCCACATCTCAAGCAGTAGCTGTTTTTTGTCCTGTACTGAATCCACATTAAGATCAGTGCAGAGAAACTGCTCGCTTTGGGCAAATGTCCTCCTCATGTCCTCTATTAGTTCTGTTGTGAGCCTGCCCTTGTTGGTTGTATATCGTGCTTCCATGTCGCCTTTATGCCCCATGAAAAATTGCCTATACGCATGGGCAATTTTTCCATTGCTTTCTGCCAGGAGCAGTTGCGTATCAAAATATGCCCGGAGGACATATGGCCTTGCCTTGATCACGGCTCTTATTGAATCTCGTATCTTCGATGTGATATTTTTTGTTGTGACAAATTTTGTATCAGATATTTTGTTTCTTCTTAATTCGTATCCTTTTTCAAATACAATAACAGGAGAGCTTGCATCAAGTCTTTCACCATCTGAGAGTCTCATTTTCAGATATCCCAGAAGATAGTTGCATCCCTGTCGGGGAAGAAATGTAAAGTACTTGTTTTTTGCTTTTGAAATATTTGGCCTTACTGTTATCATGGAAGGAATTTTAGAAAGTGATACTGTACCATCTTTTATTGCAAGCCCTTCTACATCAGACAGACAAAGGCCGTCCGTTGCGTCATAGTTTCCAAGAACCTGCGGACGCAGACCTGCAAGTGCCATCAGGCTGATGCTTGTTCTTCCACGCGGTCCTGACACATCAAGTATTGATGCAAGCTCTTCCTTTGTTGGAACTCGCTCATCCTGTATCCTTACCGGGATGTCGGCATTTGTTATTTTGATTCTTCTTTTTGGCTGCACATAGTTGAATGCAAGCCATGACCGAATTGCTTTTAGTATTCCATCAGTATACCCCGGTGCATAATTTTGTGATTCAAGCCATGATACATGGTCAAGCAAAATGTTTTCTAAATCCATGATGTTTTTTTGTCCAATGCTTACAAGATCAGCAGGGGTCTTGTCAGTCCTCTTGCAGAAAAGATTCAGTCTTCTTAGTCTTACAGATGCAGTAAGCTTGCTTCCCCTTGCCATGTTTTCATACCATCGCCTGACATCCTGATTCTTTAGAAGTTCTTTTGCCGGCCTCATTTGTTTTCGCAAGGAAAGATTCGTGTTGAATTTAAGGAGTTTAGAACGGGGTTCCGGATACTGGAGTAAATGGGTCCACAGGGATTTGAACCCTGGATCTTCGCCGTGTAAGGGCGACGTCATAACCGACCTGGACTATGAACCCAAGCAAGCTCCAAGTTAAAATGAATTTAAACTTTGAGAATCGTTCA
>JANWLA010000012.1 GCA_025451075.1 Nitrosotalea sp.
ACATTTAGTCAGGGTTGAATGAAAAAATGGGTAAAGCTTTCTTAATAGTTAGAATGAAAGGAACCGTCAACGTTCCATATTGGGCTGACACTACAATGGATCTTTTACATTTAGACAAAAGATACAGGGCTACAATAATTCCAGAAAAAGATAACACAAAAGGAATGCTTGACAAGATTAAACATTACGTGTCATGGCAAGAAATTGATGTATCTACCACGAAAGAGCTATTAGAGAAAAAGGCACGTAAAGGCGGTTACAAAAAAATTACTACAGAAGATGTAACTCAACTAGGATTCAAAAGTACCGATGAACTTGCAAAATCACTTGCAGACGGATCTGCTACACTATCTAAATTAAAACCACTCAAACCATGGTTTGCTCTATCTCCACCAATACACGGATTCAAACGAAATACCAAAAAGATGTACGGAGAAGGAGGAATTCTTGGTAGTCACAAAGAACTCTTAGCACAAGTGAGGTTAATGATGTAAAATGCCAACAAGAGCAAGAAAAACAAGAAAATATCGAGGAAGCAGACACTGTGGTTGGGGACAAATTGGCCAACACAGAGCAAGTGGCCACAAAGGAGGACTTGGTCAATCTGGTTTGCATAAACATCATTTTATCAGAATGTTAATGACTGATCCAAAACACTTTGGTCACGATTCTACTCATCCACCACATCCAAATCTTGTCCGTAAATGGGTCAGTGTAAGAGATTTGGATGACATCTATGCTAAACATGGAAAACAGGACGGTGGAAAGAAGATGATAGACCTTAGTGAACTAGGTTATGACAAGCTGTTGGGAGGAGGACAGACTGAAAATGCTTATGTTGTTAAGGTGGAAAAATTCTCTGCTTCCGCCGAAGAAAAAGTAAAACAATCTGGTGGAGAGGTGCAAGCAGTAGCTTGACAGCAGAAGAAGGTACAGCCTCTGCCGGTTTTCTAAAAACTATCATTTCTAAAGCCGAAGTCTATATTCCTCAAGTACCCAAGCCAAAAAAGAAGATACCACTCCAAGTCCGTTTGATGTGGTGTGGAATTGCATTATTCATTTACATGATTATGGGTCAGACTCCTCTGTATGGAGCATCAACACCGTCTTTTGATTTTCTTGCATTTGCCCGAGTAATTTTTGCATCACAACAAGGCACACTAATCGAACTTGGAATTGGACCCATTGTCACTGCTGGACTTTTGATGCAGCTTCTAAAAGGCTCTGAGATTTTTCATCTTGATTTTAAGAAACCAGAAGACAGAGAGCTATACCAAACAGCAACCAAGATTGTTACATACATCGTAATCATTGCAGAATCTTCTTTGTATGGAATGGCAGTTTATGGACCAAGAATGCCAAACCACGAAGCCATATTCATTCTGATAGGACAACTAATTGGTGCATCTGTCATCATCATGTTACTGGATGAACTAGTCCAAAAGGGATGGGGACTTGGAAGTGGAATTAGTTTGTTTATTGCAGCAGGTGTAGCTCAGCAGGTGATTTGGAGTTTATTCAGTCCAGTTCCAGCTGGAGACGGAGGTCCAGTAGGTGTATTTGCAAATATTATACATGGTGCACTGCATCATGATTTTACTAATCTCTTTTTCCGGTCTAACCAGCTTCCTGGCATATTTGGCCTGTTCATAACAGCTGGAGTATTGCTAATTCTTGTCTATACGCAAGGAATTAAAATTGAGATCCCAATCGTATCCACAAAATACAGGGGATTCTCTGCAGTGTATCCAATCAAGTTGATGTATGTATCCAACATTCCAGTAATTCTGGCTTCAGCTCTTACTGCTAACGCAGTGTTTGTTGGACAGATCATGTGGGCCAACTTTAATCCGCGAAATGCAAACCCATTCATGAATTTCCTGGGAATGTTTGATCCTACCTCTCCTTCCACTCCTACCGGAGGTATACTGTATTATGTCACAGCGCCACGTGGTCTTGATATCGTTGCATTAGACCCAACCAGAGCTGTTTTGTATATTTTATTCATGGTGGGAATCGTGGTTTTGTTTGGAAGATTGTGGATTGAGCTTGGAGGCCTCTCTGCAAAGAGCGCAGCCAAGAACTTGCTTGATGCTGAAGTGCAGATACCTGGTTTTAGACGTTCAAACCAACCTGTTGAAAACCTACTCCAAAAATACATTCCATCTGTTACGATAATTGGTTCTATCATACTGGGATTGTTAGCTGGTACATCTGATGTACTGGGAACATTTGGATCAGGGACAGGAATGTTGTTAACAGTTGATATCTTGATTAACTATTACAATTTACTTGTTCGAGAACGCGTCGAAGAAGTAATGCCTACCCTGGGTGCATTGCTTGGCAGAAAGTAAGCGCATCATAATTGTGGGAATCCCCGGTGTTGGAAAAACAACTATTGTCTCACGAGTAGTAGAATTACTAAGAGAGAAAAACATCAGAGTAAGTGTCTCAATTTTTGGAACAGTCATGTTTGATGAAGCAAAAAAGAAAGGAGTACAAAATAGAGATGATCTGAGAAAGCTTTCTGTCAAGGAACAAAAAGAATTACAATCAATGGCTGCAAAAACCATCTCCTCTATTGACGATGACGTGATAATTGTGGACACCCATGCATTCATCTCAACAAAAGAGGGCTTTTACCCTGGACTTCCACATAATGTTTTAGAAATCCTTGAGCCTGATAGTTTTATCATGATTACAGCACGACCTGAAGAGATCTATAATCGTAGAATGACGGATACTACCAGAACAAGGGACATTGTATCAATTGATGCCATAAAAAAAGAACTTGATGTTACAAGCGCAATGCTTTCTACTTGCTCAATACTTTGCGGTTCGCCAATTAAGATGGTTCTTAACACAGAAGGTAAGGTTGATGAGGCGGCACACGGCATTCTAAATGCAATGGGGTATAACAATGGAACATAGCATATTTTTCAGTTTCATAAATTCTCTGGCGCTTCAGATACCTGGTCTGAGTAGGGGACCACTGGGAAGTGCAAATCCGATAGTAAAGGGGATGATCCCATCGGCTTTTGGAATCATGAGCATATCTGTGGGTCTTAACCTGCTTAACGCGCTGATAAAGCGAAAGATGGTTGACCAGGACAAACTGAAAAGATTACTAAAAGAAACAAGAGCCTGGCAAAAGGAAAGAATGGCCGCATTCAAATCAAAAGATCAAACAAAGACAGATGAGCTCAACAAAAAATCTGCATACATGAACAAGATGAACATGGAAGTGATGCAGATGAATATGAGGCCAATGATGATAACATTTCTTCCATT
The DNA here is from genome assembly GCA_025451075.1 of Nitrosotalea sp. Lineage (GTDB taxonomy): Archaea > Thermoproteota > Nitrososphaeria > Nitrososphaerales > Nitrosopumilaceae > Nitrosotalea. The sequence goes on from JANWLA010000012.1 coordinate 3,292, forward strand.
GATTCTGGTATTTTATTTTGTACTTCCTCCGTTGTTTTCTTATACGGTTGCAATATCGCCAATTTCTCTTAACTTCATACCTGGAGGATTCTTTGAATTGACATGTACTGCAGCCAAAGTTGCAGCGCAACCGCAAATATGTCATCATGTAAACGAGTTGTATTTTTGGGCTTGGTACTTCCTTTCATCTGCTGCCTTTAGTGGTATCATAATGAGAATCACAAAAACTACAATGGATACAAGCTAAGTTGCTCCGCTCCGTAATAATTTCTGGTCCACCAGCAATTGGAAAGACTACAATAGCAAAAGGACTAGGAGAAGAGTTTAACCTGAAATACTTGAGCGGGGGTGATGTGCTAAAAGAGATGGCAAAAGATCAAGGCTTTGAGACAGATAGGGATGATTTTTGGGATACGGAAGAAGGAATGCATTTTCTAAATATACGAAAAGTAAATCCTGAATTTGACAAGGAAGTTGACAACAAACTAAAAAAAATATTCTTGACTGAAAATGTAATAATAACAAGCTACACACTACCTTGGTTGGTTAAAGATGGAATCAAAATTTGGCTTGCAGGTTCGCATGAAAATAGCGCTAAAAGGATGACCATGAGAGACGACATATCAATGAACGATGCCCTTGAGATAGTAAAAAAGAGATACGATGAAAATAAAACGTTATACCACAAGCTTTATGGTTTTAATTTTGGCGAGGATCTATCAGTGTTTAATTATATTATAAAAACAGATGATCTTGGACCTGGACAGGTTCTTGAACAGGCAAAAAATGCGGTGAAAAATTACTATGACTCTCAAACAATTACAAAATCTTAGAGTAATTGACCAAGACATCACAAATGATGTCCATGGTACATATTATGACAAGAGATCAATTGAACAACTTTTAGAGTATGGTTTTATCTTGCTTGACAAACCAAACGGCCCGACAAGCCATGAAACCGTATCCTGGGTGAAAAAAATACTGCATGTGCCAAAAGCAGGTCATAGTGGAACACTTGATCCCCAAGTCTCTGGACTCTTACCAATAGGACTGGGAGAAGCAACCAAAGCACTCATAGTTTTGTTGCTTGGACCAAAAGAATACCACGCACTTGGAAGGCTGCATGCACTTCCACCCAAAGAAAAATTGGCTGATGTTCTCAAGCAACTCACTGGCAAAATATTCCAAAAACCACCGCAGAGATCTGCTGTATCTAGACAAACTAGAATCAGACATGTGTATGAAATTGAGGTCATTGAACAAAAAGAGAGGCTGCTTCTTCTTCGAATTTTATGTGAAGCAGGAACATATGTGAGAAAAATTTTCTATGACATGGGAGAGATTCTCAGCGAAGGCGCAACAATGATTGAGCTTCGAAGAACCCGAGTGGGACACTTTAACGAGGATTCTAATCTTGTAAAGATGCATGACCTTGTTGATGCATATGCTCTATGGAAAGAAAATGGCGATGATACAAAACTACGACGAATAATGATGCCAATAGAGCTTACGTTAAGTGAGATAAAATCCGTTGTAATAAGAGACTCTGCAGTTGATGCACTATGTCATGGTGCACAGCTTGCAATACCTGGAATTCTTGAAATCTCGCCTGGCCTGAAGCGTGGAAACTTTGTTGCCATATACACGCAAAAAGGGGAGGTGGTGGCTCTTGCAGAGGCAACCTTGGACGAAGATGAGATTGCTGAAAATACAAAGGGGTTTGCCTTTAAGATAAAGAGGATTATAATGGCTCCAAATACATACCCGAAAAGCTGGCGATCAAAGCCAGTAGTTAACAATTAAAAAGGAACAGAATCAAATTTTCCAAGTTGATACCAAAGGGCGCGGCTATATTTTTCATAGTGGGACTAGTAGCTGCTGGACTGTTAGGAATTTATCTCTCGCAGGTTGCAAACCAAATTCCCACACTTGTCTATATCAACGGGCCATCTCTTACCATTATTCCAGAAAAAATAAACTATCATCTTGGTGAGCCAGTTCGTGTGAGAATAATAAATTCGGGAACTGTATTGCTTTCATTTGCAGACTCGTCATATGGTTTAAAAATTGTACAACTTGATGGTACCATAATTTACTCGCCTGTATCTGCACAGGTAATTTCCAAGTTAGAACCAAAAGAAGAAAAAGACTTTGTCTGGGATCAGTCAAAGACTGATGGAAGCAAAACATACCAAGGCCGTTATAATATAATCTCAAGTGCGTCTTCGGATTCTGGGGATGCATTAAAAAAATCTGTTACAATAAATATTTTCAAGTAAATTTGCTGTAAAATAATATCTAGGTTAATTTACTTGAAAATACAATATCTATTTTGATTTAGACCACTTTTTCATCCACTGTAAAAGATTGATCATGGATTCAACAAGTTCTTGTCCTTTGTTAGTTAATTTGTATTCTACTCTGGGAGGAATTTCATTATATGATAGTCTCTCTAGCACTCCACTTTTTTCAAGCTCTTTTAATCGGATGGCAAGAGTTTTACTGCTAATTCCTTTCAAAGCCTGTTTGAATTGTTTATGCCGTACTGGTTCTGTTGTACAACACAAAGGGATTAAAATCTCAAGAGTGCCTCTTTTGGTAATTATTTTTCTCAGCTTTGATGTTTCAGACATTAAAGAAGAAGCATCATATCCTTCAAAACTGCAGCTGTCTTTAACCATTGGAAGTGATTTTCTTTTAGTTTCCATAATTACACCAACTGTAATTGTTTCTCCTTTACAACTTAAATGGTTTACTAATTAAACTAATGCTGAAAATAAATGGGATTATTTGGAAAAAAACCCGAAAAGAAAGTTCTTTTTGCCTGCATAGAAAATGCTGGACGAAGCCAAATGGCTGAAGGGTTTTTTAAAAAATATGCGCCAAAGGGATGGAGTGCAATGAGTGGTGGAACAAGTCCAAAATCATACATCAATCCCATTGCAGTACAGGTAATGCAAGAAGTTGGAATAGACATTAGCAATTACAAATCAAAGATACTATCAGAAGATCAAATCCGCATGGCAGAGTTGAAGGTGAATATGGGGTGTATGGACACAACAGGATGTCCATCTCTTATACTTGGTAATTATGTAGATTGGGGAATTGAGGATCCAAAGGATAAACCTGTTGAAAAAGTTCGAGAGATAAGAGACCAAATAGAAACAAAAGTAAAAGAACTTGCCAAGGGATTATCATGAGTGACACAATAAAAGAAAAAGTAAAAGAGCGATATGGAAAGATTGCACTGACAGGTAACACTGATTGCTGTTGTATGCCAGGAGAATGTAATACTGATGATTCACCTATGGATGCTACCAAGATAATCGGATATGATTCTGAAGAATTAAAGACAATTCCCGAAGCATCTATTCTTGGCGTTGGATGTGGTGCACCAATAAAATTTGCTGACCTGAAAGAAGGCGAAACTGTGCTAGACCTTGGCTCTGGCGCGGGAATTGATGTGTTCTTGTCCGCAAACAAGGTCTCAAAATCTGGCAAAGTAATTGGCATAGACATGACTGATGAAATGCTAGAGAAAGCAAGAAAAAATGCAAGTGATGGAAATTATACCAATGTAGAATTTAGAAAAGGTGACATTGAAAAGAATATTCCAGTAGATGATGATACCATCGATGCGGTAATCAGCAACTGCGTGATTAATCTAACTACGGATAAAACAAATGCATTCAAGGAAGTTCACAGAATCTTGAGAGCGGGGGGAAGAATGGTGATTTCTGATCTGGTAACTGATAAGGAACTTGATCAAAATCAGATAAATGCAGAACAATGGTGTAGTTGCATAGATGGAGCATTAACACAAGAGCATTATATTGATAGCATCAAGAAAGCTGGTTTTCGTGATGTTAGCATCCTAGACCAGAGAGTATACATGGAAGGTGAAAAGGTAAATGGTAGAAAAATCACCAGTCTTGTAATTAAAGCGATAAAGTGATTATCATGAATTTCTTCGGACAAACAAAAGATAAAAAAAAGATTCTGTTTGTATGTGTTGAAAATGCTGGGAGAAGCCAGATGGCAGAAGCTTTCTTTAGAAAATATGCTCCAGAGGGATATGACGCAATAAGTGCTGGGACAAAACCCACACCAGAGATAAACCCTATTGCAGCAGAGGCAATGAAAGAAATTGGCATAGACCTTGGTAGACAAAAACCTAAGATGCTAACTAGCGAAATTATAACAGATTCAATTCTGAGCGTTAACATGGGCTGTATGGACAAGACTGAATGTCCGGCAGTTTTTATGAAAAATTCTCTAGACTGGGATATCGAAGATCCAAAGGGAGAATCTATTGATAAAGTCCGAGAGATTCGAGATGACATTGAATTAAAGGTGAGAGATCTTTGCAAAACTCTAGAATAACAAATAGGTTATCCTCTAACCAAAAGAGGTTTTTCGCTGAACTAATTGGTACATTTGTAATAGTTGTATTTGCAACAGGTTCTGTAGTACTTGATGCAAAATATGCTGGAACATTTGGACTATGGTTTGTTGCCTTGGCTCCAGCTGTTGCAGTAGCTGGGATGGTCTATGCTTTTGGGAAAATATCCATGGCACATTTCAATCCGGCAGTAACAGTTGGATTTCTTGTTACAAAATATATGCCAAAGAATCTTTTTCCACTATATCTTGCAGCAGAGATAATCGGCGCTATACTTGGAAGCATATTTGTAAAATATGTTATTGGTACACAAGTAAATCTGGGTGCCAATGCTCCAGATTATCATTTTTCAATTCCTCTTATTATAGGCGTTGAGATTCTGGCAACAGCATTACTGATGGCAGTTATCTTGGTCGTTGTTCATACAAAGGGATTGAAAGGTTTTGGCAGTATTGCAATAGGCGGTATGATAGGACTTGACATCTTCTTTTTGGCATTTGTTTCTGGTGCATCTATGAATCCTGCCAGGTCTTTGGCGCCTGCTCTAGTATCAGGTTACCTTGATGATCTTTGGTTATACTGGACTGCTACTTTCATAGGTTCTAGCATTATTGCAATTATTTACAATAAATTCTTCAAGAGAGTATCTATTTGAAAAAAATATCTGATTTACAAACAAGAGATCTGATTGTTACAGTTGTGGAAAAAAATCTATTACGAATGGGAAAACGTAATCATGATAAAATTGTAAACTATCTAAAAAAAGAACATGGTTATGATATATCGGATTGCTACCTAAAGCCAGAAATTTTGAGCTTGGTTTTAAAGAAACATCTGGGTGAAAGAACAGATGATTTTGTAAATCTGACAGCAAAAGATTTGGAAAAAATCAATCATAACTCAGAAACTGAACATTTCTTAAAGGCCATACAACAACACTAGGTTTGCTTTTGTATGCCTACCATAGGAAATTAAAACAATTATGGTTTTGAAATACAATTTCTTACAGTAATATATAGTAGGTTTTACAACGAAATTGAATTGGCGAAATCAATGCCGGGGTCGCCTAGCCTGGTAGGGCGCGCGCCTGGAAATTAACATACCATAAAGCGCGTACTCGCAAGGGTTCGAGAGTTCAAATCTCTCTCCCGGCGCCTTTGATTTTTACTATTTAAGTTCTGAACCTAATTTTTTGGATTTTGAAAAAGTTTGAAAAGATTTGAACTGAAAACAAATCTGTTAGTGGGTTTTAAAATTATCTCATTATTAGGTCTACAGAATGGACTACAATCATAACAATATGGTAAACTTGATCACATAGAACTCAATTTTTTTGCCAAGTAGGAACTAAACTACTGATTAGTTCCCCCAGTGAGTCTTACGGGACCATTTATACTATGATTATTTTTGACGAGCGTTTTTAGTAACTTTAAGACTGTTTGTTAGTTTTGATCATACTGGGGAATTAGTATCACTATATTGTAAAAATATGATATGACTCTACAATCAAAGGAATCAGACATAAAATCGCCAGATGAATGGATGGTATCTGATGAGCTCAAGGAACTAGATGCTGCTGAAAATGAACTTGTCGAAAAAGAAAAACACTTGACTATGCTTACAAACGAGTCTTTTTCAAAAATGAAGGAAGTGTCTAAAATTAATCGTGATCTACAAAATAGGATCAAATCTTTGCAAGAATTAAGCGCATCTCTGAACAGGAAAAATGATGAACTGAAAATAGCCAATAAAGAACTTGAAAGAAAGACAATTCGTAATGACCAAGTAAGTTTAGAACTGAAAGAAAAGTTGGAACGTGTTACACAAAAAGAAAAAGAATTGTCCTTACAGCGTGATTTTTTGGCAAGACGACTGGATGAAACAACACAAGATCTGGTCAAGGCAGAAAAGTTTGCTATAATAGGAGAACTTTCCGCTAGATTGGCACACGATCTAAGAAACCCACTCTCGGTCATAAAAAATACCATGGATGTAATGTCCGCCAAACAAAATATGAAAATAGAAGAACGATTACAACATATTGCAAGATTCAAGAGGGCAGTTCAGCGTATGTCCCACCAGATAGATGATGTACTAGATTTTGTGAAAAAAACTGAGATGGTATTACATACTGCATCATTGCGTTCAATAATGGATAATGCAATTAACGTTATTCTAATTCCACCTAATGTCAAAATATTTCTTCCGTCAAACGATGTATCAATAATGTGTGATTCTAGAAAATTGGAAGCTGTTTTCTCAAATATTATACTAAATGCAATTCAGGCTACAAATGATAATGGAGAAGTAAAGATACGGATAATGAATATTGATACTCATGTTAAAATTGAATTTGAAGATACTGGTAATGGAATACCTGTTACTACAATACAAAAAATATTTGATCCTCTGTTTACGACCAAACAGACAGGAACAGGTTTGGGTCTTTCAATATGTAAAAATATTGTAGAGCAGCATGGCGGGACAATTACAGTCCAGTCTCCGCCCACTATCTTTACAATAAAACTTCCAAAGAATGTAATGTAAAATAACCCCATAAATCAAACATTTGAGACCTGAGACAAGACGTATCTAAAATAACATCATATGATCTAGATGAACCATGTTGCCAGCAAATTGGAAACCATCGTATTAATTAGTATGAATTGTTTGTATGTCCTGTACAAGCTACCATTATTTTGTAATCTAATATTAAATGATTCATGTCAACTGACAATCAAATATCTACAGATAATGGCCATTTAGAAATAAGAGCTATTGTAGTAGATGATGATGCAGATGTACGAGAAATCTTTATTGAATTGCTAGAAATGAACAACATCAAAGTGGTTGCCAATGGTGTCAATGGTAAAGAGGCAGTTGAATTGTACAAAATGCACCATCCTGATTTTGTCTTCCTAGATTATTTGATGCCTGAATATGACGGTCTTTATGCAATAGAAAAAATAAGAGAGTTTGATCCTCATGGTAAGATAATCTTGGTATCTGGTTCACATTTTGAAAGAAATGTATTGGGTGATACCGTGAAGGCAATTATCAAAAAACCAATTGAAATGAATGAAATATTCAAAGCAATAAACAAAATAATTTTAACAACCTAAGACGTAGCAAGATCTTGACCAATTGCTGGTTATTGTTTATCGTATTTTAAAGGGGGAACTAAAATAGATGAACAAAACCCCTCAAGAGCCTTTTTTAAAGCAAGAGCGTTAAACTAGTTCGCAAATTCTCTCCGGCGCCTTCTTACAAATCCATTAAATGAAGCGTTTGTTGTTTTGGTGTTGTTGAAAAAATATGATGTTGCCATAATTGGCGGGGGATTACTTGGAACCTCAATTTCTTACTGGCTTTCAAGTCTGTATGATATCAAAATTGCTGTAGTTGAGAAAGAACCAGATGTTGGAATGCACACAAGCAGTCGCAATACTGGCGTAGTTCATTCTCCTTTTTATCTAAACCCTGACAAAAAGGCCAAACTTGCTAGAGCCGCATTTCTCTCTCATGCCATGTGGAAAACATTTGCAGAAAAAAGAAGCTTGCCGTGGAATATGGTAGGCACAATCGAGGTTGCACTTGATGAAACACAACATAAAATTCTTGAAAAGTATATGGCATGGGGCCCAAAAAATGGCATGTCTGAAAAAGATATCACGCTTTTAGATGGTGATGAGGTTGCAAAAAATGAACCAAACATACAATGTCACTCTGCAATCCACTGTAAAACCGATGCAGTGGTTGATTATGGGAAATATACAAGAAAACTAAAAGAAGAATCACAAAGAAATGGAACTAGATTTTTACTGGACCATAAACTGGAATCAGTTGAAAACCTTGATGACTGTCCTGTACTTGGATTTCAAAATAAAGAAAAATTAAGTTCAAAGCTTGTCATAAATTGTGCAGGTGGATATTCACTTGATGTTGCAAAAAAGTTTGGTCTTGCGACTGGATACTCTAGTCTTCACTTTAGGGGAGAATATTGGATTGCACGTGAACAATACACAAATTTGGCCAAGACAAATGTCTACTCTGTTCCAAACTATCCTGATTTTCCATTCCTTGATCCTCACTGGATTATTAGATCTGATGGTAAAAGTGAAGTGGGGCCAAATGCAGTTCCTGTGGCAAGCCCTGAGATTTACTCTGGTTATGTGGGTGATGTTGAAACATTCATTTCAAAACTTGCCGACGTGGTTACAGGTAGCACAAGAAAACTGCTCCTAAATGCTGAATTTATGAACTTGATTGCAAAGGAGTGGCTAAGCTCCATATCCAAAGTAGTCATGATAGAGCGTGTACAGAAATTTATGCCTAAAATAAAACCTGATTTTTTCTCAGAGCGTGGAACTGCTGGAATTAGAACTCCACTCATAACTCCCGAAGGAAAATTCTTACCTGATGTACTAGAACTTGAAGGAAAAACTTCCTACCACATTCTAAATTACAACTCTCCTGGGGCAACTGGAGCTCCTGCGTATTCGGCTCTAGTTGTAAAAACTCTTCAGGAAAAGGGGTTTTTACAGCATAAAACACGGAAAACTGATTCCTTCTGGAACTTTGAAGATGTTGTACAAAACTAGTCTCTGATTTATTATAATCAAGATTAATATTCTAAAATAAAAAATAGATACTATGTTTCCAGAACGTTGCTCTGTAAGAAAAGAAGGTAAGGACTGTCAAATGCCTCCAGAATTTGTAATTTCTGTAAAATCAAATGATGGGGAATATATGGTCGGAGTGACATGCGATGGGCACAAAATGGCATTTACAAACAAATTGGAATCATTACAGAAAGAAGGTAAAGTTCCACAGGGAACAATTAATTTTACTGGACTAAAGCCAGTGGGTACTAGTTGTATCAAAATAGATCCTAATGACTTGATCCAACTCTGATTCACAAGTTATCTGAGCCTTGGGCATATTAATTGTCATTTCAGAACGTCTCTCTGAAAATATTGTGGTATGAACATGATCAAAAATGATATATGAAAAATGATGATTTTTCTCCAGTTAGATGGAATGCTAACATGTACTTATTTTCCACATATTTTATTTGCAGATTTCTGAAATCGATTTAAAGTTTTCTCAGTATTGCCACTGACCGTTGTTAAGTGACATAGTTCCGCAATCGTTTAACAATAGAATTATCATTACATTGTAATGAAAATTTTCATACACAAAAAAATAGGCACATCAAAAACTCTAGCAACATTTGCAGGATCTACAATATTCCTCTTGCTGTTCAGCCTCTCTGGACAATCCATTGTAAATTTTGCATCAGCAGACAGTAGTAACGAAAATTCTACAAATACAAATGATCAGACTGGAAGCACCAGTAATGATAAGGACCAGGCATGGAGTAACTATCAGGCAGCCCTTCGTCAGGCAAATCATGATTATTGGAATACAGTAGGAAATGCAACACAGATCTATGATCAGACAATGCAAAATGCAGAACAGGTAAAACAAAAAGCAGACAGAGATGCAAGACAGACTTTTCGTGATGCAGTAAATGCTTCAAGACAAGCATATGAGACAGCAGAAGATGCTGCAAACGGAGACAAGTCTGCAATAGCCCAAGCAACTGCTACAAGAGACAGCACTGTAGGTAATGCAAAGATTGCACTAGATACTGCAACTGGCCAGGCCGACGTGACAGAGAAAAATGCAGAGATTCAGGCAGAAGTAACAAAGATGCAAGTAATTGGTTCTGCCCAAGCTGCAAAAGACAAGGCCTCGGGAGATGCCCTAGTTGCATATGACAATGTCAAAGGTGGCAAAAATGCAGCCCGGGATCAAACAGTGGAAACCGCATTGATCGCACAAGATAATTCCATCGTATCTGCAAGAGTTGATCAGGAGAATACAAATGGTGGATTTGAAGTATCCATCATGCAAGCCAAGACAACTGCCATAACATCAACAGACAATGCAAACATGAACTTTGATGTTGCAAAAGACAATGCCATGGGTGACAAGTCAAAAATTGTTGCCGCCCCAGTGACAAAAGACCAGTCGCTTGGTACCATTGAGCAGACCCAAAGTAATTCTGTCGGATCTTTAAATGAAAAGATAGATCAAGAGAATACGAACACTGAGGTTGCAATCGATACTGCAAATGGGGTATTTGCACAAGCAAGTGACAACGCAAATGGAAACACACTTGCAGAGGCAAGAGACCAGACAATTGAGACTGCCAAGGTAACAAGAGACAACACCAATGGTCAGACTCAGGTTTCAATTGACAATGCAAATGAGCAATTCGATGCCGCATCTAGTACTGCATACACCAACGCAAACATTGCAAGAGATCAGGCAAATGAAAGTCAAACTGCAATATGGAATTCATATGCTACAATGGATCCGGTAGTTGCAGCAGCTCAAGCAACTAGAGACACAGCAATATGGAATGCACACATATCAGTTGACCAAGAAAATGCAGGCACCCAAACTGCAATCGATACTGCAATGGGTGACTATAATATTGCAAAAGACAATGCGTTAAACAACTCTAAAGCTGCGACAAGAGACAAGGCAATAGAGGATGCAATTGTAACAGCAGACAATGCATTAGGTCAAGACCAAGTGGCAAAAGATAAGGCATACGAGCAGGCTGATGTGACAAAAGATAATTCTGATGGTTCCATCAGGGTTACAAAGGATCAGGCAATGACTACTGCATGGCAGTCCTAAGCCTATCTTACACTTTTTTTATTTCATTTCTACGGAATTTTAGATCCACTATGTGGGTGAATTTTTTTAAATATATTTGAGACTTGGGCATAATTGTAAACCAAATTCACCATCATAACAAGTCTGTTTAATAGAAAAAGCTAAGGATCACTTTCTCTCTAGATTCATTGCCTAGATGAAACCCAAGAGAAGAATCCCCTGCAAGATAAAATGTGAATCGTTCCTTATTGGTGTTTTGTATCTGGTTGGCACATTATCCTTGTATGAGGATGTGGTACGACGGGGACGACCGTATGTTTATCCAACTATTACAATGCTACAATTACTCATAATCAAGACATGGATGAGAATTCCAAGCAATAACACACTCCGTTATTTTTTGTCACTTGATACATCACAGAACAGAAAAATGCGAGGCGTAGCGGTTTGTACAGTCTTCCAGACGGGAGAACATTTGACAGGAGATTCAAGATTATTCCAATCAGTCAAATCATTGCAAAGATGGGAAATGTGTTTGTATCAGAAAAATCAGTAGATTGTATCACGGCAGCAGTGGATAGTTCGATGATTCCAGCATCTGGTCCGGTATGGCACAAATCAAGCATGACACAAATCAAGCATGACACAAAATGTATTGCCAATCTCTGGAATTGATGTCGATGCCAGATGGGGCTATTCAAAACCCAAGGGATGGGTGTTCGGATACAAACTTCACATGTCTTGTTCCACTGGAAAACTGATAGTTCCACTCTCGGCTGATTTTACTACTGCAAACATCAGTGATAACGGCTCGTACAGATCTCTTGTGATGCCCATTGCAGGTTTTGTGGAGAATGTTGCAGCAGACCCAGCATATGACGATGGCAACCTGTACAAAGACAGCCGGAAATGTAATCTGAGACTGATTTGTACAATAAAAAAGTATGACAGTACGCCACCAGATAGACTGGAGTTGATCAAATTTTACAATTCCAGAAAAGGTCAGTCCATATACGCAAACAGGAAAATATCCATCGAGCCTCTCTTTGAGATAGTCAAGGATATATTTCATATCAGGATATCACCTGTAAAAGGATTTGAGAATACAAGATCGTTTGTACTGGTTTGTGTCTTGGTGTACCAGCTGACAGTATACTATAACTGCATGACAGAACAGGAAAATCCTAGACGAGTAAAGCGCGTGTTATGTTGTTAAATCCTAGAATAATCAGTTTTTTTGAAATGAATTATGCCCAAGGCTCAGTTATCTTACAAATCTATTCATGCTTTGACTTGGTAAATTGGTTTTTTGCCGGAAAGTGCAAGCATTAGATTCTTGACTGTAATTTCTGCCATCTTTTTTCTTGTTTCTATCGTTGCACTTCCGCTATGAGGCATTAAGATGACATTGTCCAGTTTTGTAATTGGATGCTTTGAACTGATTGGTTCTTTTTGAAATACATCAAGAGCTGCGCCTGCGATAATTTTTCTTTGTAGCGCAATGACAAGATCTTTTTCATTTATTATCTTACCCCGTGATGTATTTATCAAAAATGAAGTCTTTTTCATTTTTTGAAACAATTTCAAGTTTATAATTTCATTTGTCTGTGGTGTATGTGGTGAATGGACACTTATCACATCACTAGTTCTAAAAAGACTATCAAGTGATACGTATCTTACTCCAATATCCTGTTCCTCTTTTTTTGATAATCTAGTTCTGTTGTGATATATGACTTTCATCTCAAAGCCTCTTGCTCTTTTTGCCACTGCTTTTCCTATTCTTCCCATTCCAAATATGCCAAGGGTTTTTTGGTAAAGATCAGTTCCAAGAAATTCATAAGGTCCAAAAATTGTCCTCCACCTGTTATTGTGAACCAGTTTATCCCCCTCTGGAATCCTTCTGAAAAGAGATAGCATCAGAGCCATGGTGAGGTCTGCAGTGGCACGCGTCAATACTTCGGGTGTGTAGCCTACCGCTATGCCTTTTTTTGAGGCAGTCTTGATGTCAATGTGGTCATAACCCACACTGTACGTGGAGATTGCCTTGAGTTTTGTTCCTGTGTTGATTACATCCGAATCTATGGAATCATATGGGTAGCAAATCAGGCCATCCTTGTCTTTGATCTTTGACAAGAGTGCCCTTTTTGGCATTGGAATTTTTCCTGTGTACACTTCAACATCATATTTTCTTTTGAGTTCCTTCAAGGCAAAATCATGGAGTTTTCGTGTCAGTAAGACTTTCAACTATTTTGATTAAGTACATGACAATTTTAAGCGTATTCTGCAAGGAATATACGAGCAAGAATGAAACTTGACACACAAAATTTGGCTCTTTACAACAACTCATTTATAATTAATCCAAGTAAGCATATGCAATTGAAACACAAAGAAGAGTTTGCTATTTGTGTACAATGTAGAAATCCTATCGAAAAATGTGTTTGTGTTTGTCCATTTTGTGGTGAGCGCGATAAATGTGAATGTGCGCTGTTTGATGCTGCTACAGGTGGATAAATTTTTGTGCTGACATCTATAGCACTATTAATATTTGACGAGCGTCTAGGTTCCACATGTCCTCTATTGATTTAACTTGGGTTATTGGTGGTCCTCAAGGAGGCGGTGTTGAGACTGCCGCAAATATTTTTGCCGGTGCATGTGCTGGTTATGGGCTCAAGGTATTTGGAAAAAGGGAATATTATTCTAATATAAAAGGCGAACATAGTTACTTTGGAGTTAGAGTCTCTGATAAAATAATTCGATCTAATGTCAGCGGAATTACAATGCTTGTGGGCTTTGATGCTGAAACAATATTTCGACATGCAGAAGAGGTGTTCGGTGACGGTGCAATTGTATATGAATCTGATCTGGCTGCAGTAAAAGTAGATGAGGTTCCAACTCTTGACGCGCAATTCAAGGAGCGCCTCAAAAAACACCTCATATCAAAAAACAAGCCATTGACCATTCAGGGATTGCTTGATGAATCAAAGGAGAGGGGAATCACTCTCTATCCTGTCTCATTCAAAGAGATACTTGCAAACCTGTCCGAAGAAACCAAGAATCCAAAAATACGCGGCATGTTTCGTATGCAAAACGTACTTGCTGTTTCTATATCTGTTGGATTACTTGGGCTACCGCCGGAAACATTGTTAAAATCTGTGGGATCGATATTTTCACGAAAAGCAGAGATTGCTGAGATGAATAAAACTGCAGCAAACTATGCCTACAATTTTTCTACTGTAAAATATTCTAAATTCAAATATCAATTACATCCAATTCCAAAAGAAGAACATGTAATGCTAGCTCAAGGCTTCCAGTCTACCAGCCTTGGTAAAATTGCATGCGGCTGTAGGTTTCAATCATACTATCCAATCACTCCTGCGTCTGATGAAAGTGTGTTTTTAGAATCAAATGAAATCTTTGAGGTTGAAAACAACAGACCTGGATCTACTCTAGTTGTGCAGACAGAAGATGAGATATCTGCAATTGGCATGATTATTGGTGCAGCCTTGACTGGAACTAGATCTGCCACAAGCACATCTGGTCCAGGTTTTTCTCTTATGGCAGAAGCTCTTGGTTGGGCTGGAATAAACGAGGTTCCAATTGTAGTAACTTTATACCAACGAAGTGGTCCATCTACAGGTCTTCCTACTAGACATGGACAAGATGATTTACAGTTTGCAATACATGCAGGACATGGAGACTTTCCAAGAATTGTATATGCATCAGGCGATACTGAGGAGGGATTTTATGATACTGCAAAATGTTTCAACTTTGCTGATATTTACCAAATCCCTGTGATACACATGATGGACAAATTTATCGCAAGTACAGTCTCCACTGTAAAAAGATTTGATCCAACAAAGATAACAATAGAGCGTGGCAAACTTTTAGAAAAAATTGAAGAGCCAGGTTACAAACGATTTGTGCCATCCCCAGATGGTATATCTCCAAGATCAAGGCTTGGGCTTGAAAATGGAATATTTTGGAATACCGGAGATGAGAGCGATGAATCAGGCCACATATCGGAAGATCCTGAAAATCGTATCTATAAAATGGACAAGCGTGCACATAAACTGGAACTTGCACTAGATAAGATTCCTAAAGAAGACCAAGCGATAAATTATGGCATATCTGATTTTTGCATTCTTAGCTGGGGATCGACAAAAGGTCCAATTTTAGACGCAATTGAGATGCTAAATGCAGCAGGCTACAAGGTTGGATTTATTCAAATCAAGATGTTGCATCCATTCCCAACTCAATATATCCAGTCTTTGCTTTCAGGAGTCAAGAAAATAATTGACATTGAAGCAAATCAATCTGGGCAAATGGGCTCACTACTTAATGAATACTTGGATAGAAAAGTTGACTATTACATATTAAAATACACAGGAAGACCAATGACATGTAGTGAACTCTTTGATTCTATCAAAAAGATTATCGACAATAAGGCAGAGAAGAAACAGGTGCTAACATATGGTGTCTAATGTAGCTGATTACAAAACAGATGTACACAACGACTGGTGTCCAGGTTGTGGAGATTTTGGTATAGTAAGTGCAATTCAGATGGCTCTTGCAGAAATGGAAATTCCGCGACACAAGGCTGCATTATTTTCTGGAGTGGGATGTTCTGGAAAAACATCTCATTATCTTAATGTGTATGGAGTACACACTTTGCATGGCAGAGTATTGCCGTTTGCACAGGGTGCCAAGCTTGCAAATCCTGAGATGACTATAGTTGCAGTAGGTGGAGACGGTGATGGACTGGGAATTGGAGCTGGACATTTTGTTGCAGCAGGTAGAAGAAATGTGGACATGACATATCTTATCTTTAACAATGGAGTGTACGGTCTTACTAAAGGACAAGCATCTCCCACACTCAAGCTTGGATTGAAAACTAAATCGCTTCCAGAGCCAAATGTCAATCAATCTGTAAATCCTATCGCGTTAGCTATTGCAAGTGGATTCACATTTGTTGCAAGAGGCTATGCATATGATGTAAGACAGCTCAAAGATTTGATAATTGCAGCGGTAAAGCATAGGGGCCTCTCATTTCTTGATGTATTGCAACCATGTCCAACTTACAATGATATCAATACAAGGGATTGGTTCTCAGGGATGGATAACATTGATGAAATAACAAACAAGCCACGACCTAGAATCTACAAGCTTGAGGATGTGGGATATGATCCAGTTGTACACATTGATTCTCCAGAAGAAGAAAATGAAAAACTAACCCAGGCCCTGATAAAGTCTAACGAGTGGGATTCAAAGATTCCAACTGGAATATTTTATAAAAATGATCTATCTGCATCATACGATGAGAGAATGTCAGAAAGGATTCCAAACTATCTTGAAAATCCGCCGGCATACCAAGAGATATCATCTGGTGGCAGGTCAATCACTGATATATCTAAAATGCTAGATACTCTGGAAGTCTGATTTTTGCCAAGCCATCTTAGACCTAGTCTGAAGGATTTCTTGTTTTCCAATAATGATATAAGTTATTAGCATGTTCTAAAAAAGAGTAGTTCTAGTTTGAATCTGGAAGAAGTAAACAAGATATTTCGAAAATCTATCATCGACGGGTACTTCGAACCAAACCTTGTAAAACTAGATTTTAAAAAATCAAATGTAAAGCATCCCACAATTAGAGATGATGGACTGATGCAGACCAATCTGTTGCATCTGTTCTTTGATATTGATACTGGCTCTGATTATCCTGATGGTGATGAATGGTTTATGGCAGAGTTTCTTTTTCCATACAACATAAAAATTCCTGACGCACTCAAGGGTCCTGATTACTTTAGCACTCTGTCTGTTGGAGAAGGAAAGAACTTTTGGAGACACAGGGAGCTTATCAGATACAAGTATGGTAAATCCAAAAAATTGGAAGAATCATTAGATTTTATTGAAAAAAAATACCGTGAATTGCATTCAATGCTTGAACCTCTGGAAAAAGAAATCAAGTAACCTTCCATTCGTTTTCTATAAAACCAAATGTCTGATTTTCTGAATCACCGCTAACATTCCATTTGCTAGTGACATCATCGAATTGATATGAGACCTTTGTTATCTCCTTTGGAATTTTTTTTGGATCAAGTTGATACGGTAATAATTCTAGTACAAAATCGATCTTATCCACGGCAGTATCAAATGAACGCCTGTCATCAAGATCTATTGTAAATATGATGTCTGGTTTTCCAGTGAACCTGATGTAAAAGCGCAAACTTTTTCCTCCTCCCCTTCTACGCTTCATCTCTTTTATGATGCCCTTCATCTTGTCCCATCGCAAGGTTCCAAACTGCTTGAAAAAAATCTCATTGAATTCAAGTGGAAATGTGACATCCATCATGGTTGTAAAGTCTTCATCCGGGTCTGCATTAGGATCCTCTTGTACATCGAACAAGCCATGTAAGAGACTGTAGACAACTTCTAGCTCCCATGGGGAAATGCCGTAAAATCTCAGTGAAAGCGGAAGTTTGGGTGTGCTCATTTATACATGATGATGAAAATTTCTAATTAAAGGTTCACTGCTGGTAAATGATTTTCTAATTGTGGTTGTTAATTATTATGGTTCAGACCTGTTGTGCGAATAGTCATGCATGGCTTGAAAATATCGAATCAATTGGGATCTGGATTAAATACTGTAAGAACAATACTTAGACAATGGTTCAAAATCATTCTAGCCTTAAACTTGCCATGATACCTGTTGGCATATTCGTTGTTCTAATGTTGTTTACACCATCATCATTAATGGTAGCACATGCCGATTCAGATGCTCATGGAGATGACGATTCTAGTACTCGCACACATGCAGACTCTGATGCACATGGAGATGATGATTCTGGTGCTCATGAACATACAGGATCTGTCATCCACGTGCCTTTGAATTATTCTTCGATACAGGCAGCTGTTAATGCAGCACATGCTGGTGATACCATCCAGATATCTTCTGGTACGTATACTGAACAGATCTTAATTTCAAAATCATTGCAGATTAAAGGTGCAGGTGATGGAACTACAATCATACAAGCACCATCTTCACTTACACATGATATCTTTGGAGCATCCAATGTTGTGGATATCACAAATGGTTCTACAACCAAGATCTCAGGATTGACAATCTCAGGTCCTGGCTCTACAACATGTAACAGCATCACTGCTGGAATCTTTGTTTCAGGAGGTTCAACTCTTAAGCTAACCAAGTCTACCGTTACAGACATTCATGATACTCCAGCAGGAGGTTGCCAAAATGGAGTCGGTATATTTGTAGGACGTAATGCCTACAGTACTACGGGCCATGCTGAGATAAGTGATGTCAAGGTTACAAATTACCAAAAGGGAGGAATAGTTGTTGATGGAACAGGTTCCTCTGCTGTGATTAAAGACAATCAAGTAATCTGGGGATTGTCACCTTTGAATATTGCATCAAACGGAATTCAAGTAAGTAGAGGAGCAGTTGCTACTATATCCGGCAATACTATATCTGGAAACATTTGCTCAGCTCCAAGCTGTGGCCCAGATCTGGTAAATGATGCCCAGTCTACTGGCATACTCGTGTACCAATCAGGGACAAAGACTGTTATAAATGACAATCACATTTCGCAAAATGATGCGGGCATTATAGTTTATCAGGGTTCTAACTCTGTTCAGGTCCAAAACAATGATGTTACCAGTAATCGTTTTGCAGGAATAGCTCTTGCTGACGGCAATTATAAAATCTCAGGCAACAAGATATCAGGACCTGGAAATGTGGGAATTGCAGTCATATCTGATGTATCCAACACCACCGCAACACTAGTAGACAATAAAATACACAATGTTACAACACCGATTGGAACCTTTACCAGTGGTTCATTGACGGCTACTTATACGGTCAAATAACTCCAAATCTCTGTTTTTGATAACCACTCTGTCTAGATTATATTTCTTATACCATACAGCCTTCCAAAACAGCTTTTGTAAAAAATCTGACTACAATTCTAAACGGTCATGATGTACTTGAACAGATACAATACCCCTATTGTTGAAATTACATACACCATGGGCTTCCATGCCAGTACTGGAAAACTTGGCGTTGCAAGTTTAACTTTGTAATTGTCCAAAACTGTATTGACGTACTTTCTTATGCGTTCATTCCAAATCTTGTATTCTATCTGGTGTTTTTTCAGTAGAGTCTCTATCTCATAAAATACTGGGGTTCTTTGGCAAAAGAGATGCTGTAGATAATCACGTGAAACCTCTACCTCTGCTTGTATTGCAACAAGACCTTTCTTCATTTCTAAAAGTCGTACATGCATCTCCCATGGTTTTTTTAACTTGAGGGAAAGACCACTGCCAATTTGTGTTTCTTGTTTATGCTCAAATTTTACGTGAGTAAAACCTTCATTGGAAAAGATCTTTAACATCTCTTCCACGCTTTTCTTTACAACTATGGTAAGCTGCTCTACTCCCTTTGTATCCACCTTGACTTTGTCTTTTTTACCATCTAGGAAAGACATGGTCTTGGGATACTTGGTGAGAAACTCTACCATAACTTGGCGTCCGTTCTAACTCTATTAAAACTATAGTTGCCTTAAATTCGCATTCCTAGTCCACGAACATAGACACATTGCTCGTAGGAAATGGCCATCTCATTTTCTTGTATTTTTCTACCAGTGAGCCTTGCATCTGAATTTCTTATCAATACACATGGGGTTGCATCTGACCCTTCACCCATCTTTAGATTTGCAATAGATGCAAGATCATCTGCAACTGCCTGGAAAGTTACCTTGAGAGAATTACCATACAAGTCCTTTTCACCTCTAAGATCTGAGGTGGGCTCGATACCAGAGCATGATATTGCAACTCCTACAGTTCCAACTCTTCCAGGCATCAGTCTGCTGTCTGCAATGATGATACCAATGTGTACGTTGTATTTTAACAGGAATTTTCTCCTAAGATGTTCTGCTGCAAGATATGGTTCATTTGGATACAAAACTATGGTCCCGTTTTTTGTATTGGATTTGTCTATTCCTGCATTTGGCGCCATGATATTGTCTGATGATGTAATCACAAATCCTGGAATTCCTCCAAATATGACATCTGATTCTCTTAAAATTATTTCTGCAATGTTGGGTTTCATGCGAAATCTTTTACCAATTTTTTCAGCATCAGAAGACGGCATGATTTTATTGTATTCTAAAACCCTGCCCTGTGCATTTGCAACATATTTACTTGAAATAACTATCACGTCACCACTTTGTGGTACCATGTTGGAACTTTCCAGATCTATCACAAGACTTGAAAACAAATCAAACTGTTCTTTTTTTAATGTAGATTTTATAGGCAAAACTGTGAGTGACATGTCTGTTTTTAAATGATAATTACTAATAATGGTTCTCCAAACGTTTTAATTTCTTGCAGGTTGATTTTCAATATTGAATATTACTGAAAAAATACTAGCCCGTGCTTCTGGTAAGACATCTGTTTCACCAGATGATGTAGTTTTTGTTAATGTGGATAAAGTGATGGTTCACGATGTATCTGGACCTGGAGTGATGGCAGTCTTTGAAAAACTCAGAAAGACCGGAATGAAGATTGACAAGATATGGGATCCAGAGAGGGTGTGGGTTGCAGAAGATCATTTTGTACCTGCAGCAGATAAGATATCTGCGCAAAATATTGTATTGCTAACAAATTTCACAAAGCAGTTTGGAATCAAGAAACATTTCAAGTATGGTATGGGGCAGTACGGCATATGCCACACTTTGTCCCATGAAGAGGCCATGGTGCTTCCTGGTGAAGTGTATGTTGGGGGGGACTCGCACACAAATACTACGGGAGCCCTAGGGGCATTTGCCGCAGGCCTTGGGCATACCGATGTTGCATATGTATTGCTAAATGGAAAAATATGGTTCAAGGTCCCTGAGACATTGTTTTTCAAGCTTAACGGAAAGCTTCCTGATCATGTGATGGCAAAAGACTTGATATTGAAAATAATTGGTGACATTGGAACTGATGGAGCTGCATACAAGACTATGCAATTTGGCGGCATTGGAATATCTGAAATGTCTGTTGAAAGTAGGTTGACGCTAACAAACATGACAACAGAGGCAGGAGCCAAAAGTGGAATTGTAGAACCTGATCAAAAATTAAGAGATTATTTTGCAGAAAGAGGGGTTACTAAATATGATGAAGTTCACGGTGACGCCGATGCACAATATGAAAAAATTTACGAGTATGAAGGATCTGAAATGGAACCTATTGTGGCAAAACCGTTTTCGCCTGATAATACCGTTGTTGCACGTGATCTGTCTTCTGTTGAACTTGACAAGGCGTACATTGGTTCATGCACTGGTGCAAAGCTAGAGGACTTGCGAGCTGCGGCAAAAATTCTCAAAGGAAAGACAGTAAAGATAAGAACTGAAGTGTTACCTGCGGCAATGTCGATATTTAGAAAAGCAATGGAGGAAGGACTGTTGAAAATATTCATGGATGCTGGAGCAGTTGTGGGGCCACCTACCTGTGGTGCTTGCTGTGGCGCTCACATGGGCGTACTGGCAAAAGATGAAATCTGTATCAGCACAACTAACAGGAATTTCCCGGGAAGAATGGGACACGTAGAATCACAAACATATCTTGCATCACCGCTTGTTGCTGCAGCATCTGCTGTAACAGGAAAAATTACTGATCCGAGGGACATAAAATGAAGGGTTCTGTAATCAAATACGAACGTGACAATATTGATACCGATGTAATATTGCCTGGTCCTTATCTCAAAATCCATGATTACGCCGAACTTGCAACACATGCAATGGAGGGACTTGACAAGGACTTTCACAAGCGAGTCAAACCTGGTGATTTTATAGTTGCTGGAAAAAATTTTGGCTGCGGCTCATCTAGGGAGCATGCACCAATAGCACTGTCTTACTCTGGAATCAAAGCAGTATTGGCCTTGTCTTTTGCAAGGATATTTTACAGAAATGCAGTAGATGGAGCATTTCTACTTCCAATCGAAATAGATGAAAATGCATACAGGGATATCTCAGACAGTGACTCACTTGAAGTTGATATATCCAAAAATGAGATCCAAAACCTGACCAAGAATAAGGTCTACAAAATAAAGCCATTTCCAGAACTAATTGGCAAAATAATTGAAGCCGGTGGACTCTTCAACTATAAACCATAAATCTGCATCTTATACCATTATATCTCCGGTTCTGATTGTGATAATCTAAATGTCAAAGACGTTATTTGAGAAAATTTGGGACTCGCATGTTGTTGTACAAGAAGATGGGAGATCTTTACTTTATGTTGACAGACATCTTGTTCATGAAGTCACTTCTCCTCAGGCCTTTGACGGTTTACGTCTAAACGGAAGAAAAGTACGACGCACTGATCTCACATTTGCAACAATGGATCATAACGTACCAACCAGCGATAGGTCACTACCTATTATCGATCAAACATCTTCAACGCAAATCAAAGCACTTGAAAAAAACTGTAAAGAATTTGGAATCACTTTATTTGATATTAACAGCCCAAATCAGGGCATTGTTCACGTGATAGGTCCGGAATTGGGAATTACACTTCCTGGTACAACTATTGTTTGTGGGGATAGCCATACTTCTACGCACGGTGCATTTGGTGCACTTGCCTTTGGAATAGGTACAAGCGATGTAGAGCATGTATTGGCAACGCAATGTATCATGATGGAAAAACCAAAAACTTTTGAAATTAAAATCCAGGGAAAAAGAAAAAATCCGCATGCAGTAACTGCAAAAGATATCATTTTATCCATTATTAGAAAAATTGGAACTGCTGGGGGGACAGGCACTGTAATTGAATATCGTGGTGAAACAATATCAGAGTTGACAATGGAGCAGAGAATGACAATATGCAACATGTCAATAGAGGCAGGGGCTCGTGCTGGATTGATTGCCCCTGATGAGAAAACATTCCAATATCTACGTGGACGAAAATATTCTCCGGAAAATTATGATGAATCTGTGAATTATTGGCGCGAGAATCTAAAAACTGACAGCAGCGCAAAATTTGATAAATCCTTCATACTTGGTGTGGAAAACATTGCACCTCAGGTGAGCTGGGGAACAAACCCTGCAATGACAACTGATGTCACCGGAACTGTTCCTTTTCCAGAAGAATACGGCAAGGGAAACCCAGAGGAAGAAAAGGGAGCAACAAAGGCGCTCCAATATATGAACCTCCAGCCTGGCACGGCAATTACTGATATTACAATTGATAGGGTCTTCATTGGCTCATGCACAAATTCAAGATTAGAAGATTTGATGGAAGCGGCTAAAGTTGTAAAAGGAAAGAAAGTTTCAACAAAGGTTCGGGCAATGGTTGTTCCGGGATCACAGCTTGTAAAGAAAAATGCAGAAGAGTTGGGTCTTGATAAAATATTCAAAAGTGCGGGATTTGAATGGAGAGAGTCTGGTTGTAGCATGTGCCTTGGCATGAATCCTGATATTTTATCAGCAGGGGAACGATGTGCAAGCACCTCGAACCGAAACTTTGAGGGTAGGCAAGGCACTGGGGGAAGAACGCATCTTGTAAGTCCAGTAATGGCAGCAGCTGCTGCAATACATGGACATTTTGTGGACGTAAGAGAACTGGACTTGAATTAGGATGGAGCCTTTTAAAAAAATATCAAGTATTGCTACACCTCTTGATAAAGTAAATGTCGACACTGACCAAATAGTGCCAAAACAATTCCTAAAACTAATCCAGAGAACTGGGTTTGGCCAATACTTGTTTTATGATTGGAGGTATGAAAAAGGTGTTCCAAAAAAAGATTTTATTCTAAACGATCCGGCATATGAGAATTCGAAGATCTTGCTTGCCCGGGATAACTTTGGCTGCGGCTCTAGCCGAGAGCATGCAGTGTGGGCCCTTGATGACTATGGCTTTAAGGTGATAATCTCGACCTCTTTTGCTGATATATTTTACAATAACTGTTTCAAAAATGGCATCTTGCCAATACGGGTACCAGATGAAATCCTGCAGAAATTATTTTCAACAAAACGTACCATTGAGATAGACTTGGAAGATCAGTCCATCAAGGCAGATGGTATACAGGTTTCATTTGATATTGAACCACACTGGAAAAAAATTCTGCTTGAGGGTCTGGATGATATCGCAATGACTCTGCAACATGAAGATGCAATTATACGCTATGAAAAGTCTCACAAAGTCTAGCCGAATTTCTTTATTATTGAACTGACCAACTCTTTGTTCCTCTCAGTACGTGTTGGTGAATCAATGTCTAACCACTGGGTTTTTCCTATGTCGTATGCAGCAATCTTTCCTTTCTTGGATAAAGGCTGTAAAATGTCATAAGAAAGGTTTAGATCTTTTTTTCTTTGCTTTTTTACTTTTACTGTATCAATTATTTTGGAATCTATGATGTATATCCCAAGACACTCTGCCATCTGTAGTTCAATTGTGGGTTTTTCTTTGAATTCTTTTATGATGCCGTTTTTTATTATTGCAAATCCTGTCTCTTCATTTCTGTATCTTCGCACGGCAATTGTGGCATGTGTCTTGGAATCTTTATGAAATTGGTACATTTTTTCTATATCTACTGGACACAGGTTGTCAACAAACCATAATAGGAATTCCTTGCTTTTGCCAAGGGATGATTTTAGATGAACAAGGTCTCCCCCTGTTCCGCTCTGTGAGTCTTGTATGAACTTTATTGGTTTTTTAAATGCGGTGTGATTCTCAAAGTATTTCTCTATCTGTTTTCCAATGCCTGCGAAATTGCCAAGTATGATTACCTCATCGATGATATCAAACTTGGTAAGATACTTGACAATGTAATGGACAAGTGGTCTTCCCTGGACTGGAATCATTGCTTTTGGAATGTAATCTGTAAATGGCTTGCCACGTGTTCCACGGCCTCCTGCCAAGATTACTGCTTTCAATGCTATCTGTAGGATTTCTGTTTTCTTCTTCTAGCACCGGGGCCACCAAATTTCTTTGGTTCCTTTCTTCTATCATCTCCGCTTAACAGGTGCTTATCGTAATCACTCAATCTTTTTCTAAGATCTTCTCTGACTGTTCTTGTGAGTGGGTGGTCTTTTGGTTCTTTTCTGGATTTTGTCCAACCTGTCATTGCTCGTGCCATTGCAACTGCGCTGGCATAAGACTGTCCGACAAAACCTCCTCCCTTTACCTTGACTGAAAGATCTACTTTGTTTCTAAGTTCTCCTGCAACTTCTAATGGACCTAGCATGATTTCTCGTGCTACTTCTTGTTGCACCATTTCTACTGGAACATTGTTAATTCTTACACGGCCTACTCCTTTTGTTATGTATGCGTGTGCACGTGCAGTCTTTCTAGATGCATAATAGCTTTCTAATTTTACCATTACTCGTGCCACCCAACCATTTTTCCCAATTCTCCTAATGTTGTATAATATGGAGAAGGTCTTCTAATTTTAGCGTCATCAAACTGTGTTGTTTTCTTTGATCTTAATTCGTTTGGTACTCCAAGATATGCTCTTAATCTTTTCAAAGCTGTCTTGCCTGATGGCTTGTTCTTTGGTAGCATTCCTCGCACCATTCTGGATATGATGGTGTCTGGTCTACGTGGGTGGAATGGACCAAACTTTGGATTGTTGATACTTGCAATCTCCAAGAATTTTCTATATTCTTCAATGATTAATTTTCTATCTCCTGAAAGCATAATGTTTTCAGAATTTACAATTGATACTCTGTTTCCTTTTATGAGTAATTTTGCAACATGAGAACAAAGTCTACCTGCAATCATGTTTGTTCCGTCTACTATGATATCCTGTGAGGCTGGCTTCTTTTCTACTGCTTTTACTTCGGAAACTTGTTTAGCCAATTATTTTTACTCCTTTTCCTGTTGGGTTGTTCTTGATAATCTGAGATATGTCTAATACTTTTCCACCTGACTCTGCTACTTTTTTTGCGCCAGAAGTTGATATTGAAAATGAACACAATGTTATTTTGTGTGAGAGACTTCCGGTTCCTAAAACTTTGCCTGGAACTACAACTACATCATTGTCTGCTACGAATTTGTCCAGCTGACCCAAATTTATTGTTCTTTTTGCTCTGGTTGGTTTTAAAGCCAGATCTGCTAATCTTTGCCATATGGGTGCATTGTTCTTCTTTGAAGCTGCATGCAATGTCTTTACCATTTGAATGACGATCTGATTAGTCATGTGTAATAATGCCCACTTTTACCCAAATATAATATAATATGCTTCAACCAAGTGCGGCTACATTCTTTTGAAAGTCGCCTAGTCTTTTTTCGAGTTCTTCAATGGATGCGCGTAGAACTTCTTTTGGAGTTAGGCTGCCTGTAGTTTCTATGGTCAAAACATGTTCGTCAAGGTT
The DNA here is from genome assembly GCA_025451075.1 of Nitrosotalea sp. Taxonomy (GTDB): domain Archaea; phylum Thermoproteota; class Nitrososphaeria; order Nitrososphaerales; family Nitrosopumilaceae; genus Nitrosotalea. The sequence continues at coordinate 29,755 of JANWLA010000012.1, forward strand.
GTTTGTAGATGTAAGAGCAGCTACTGTGGATGAATTCCATTTGGCATGATCGCTACCTCTGCCTAGTCTTGCATAGGCCTCCACTTTTAATTTCTGACTTGGAGCAAGTGCAACAATTGGAATGGTGGAACTAACTGGCTTGACAACTTCATCTTCTGAACTAATCTCTGATGAAGTAATGGTACGAGTTGTATCTGAATTGCCTGAATCTAGCATGAGTAATACTCTGCATCGGCTGCAACCAAGTTCGCTATGGCAGTCACATGCTGATGGTTCTATGAATCTCTCAAGATCTGTTCTTAATGGCATCATTGCAAGTCTGTGGGCTACTCCCTCGTCAGGCAAAACTGATGAATTTTCAATAATTATGACGTCATCTACTGCAAATGTGGGAATTCCTGCTAGGCAAATTCGTCTGAGTGCATTTGCATACTGGACAGGTATACCCTTTAACTTTACAACTATACTGTTACCACTTTCTTGAACAATCTCTAAAGAAGTCAAATCTTACGAAAAAGGGATGAAATTCCAAATAAAAATCTAGCGAGTTTTTCTTTATAGATAAATACCGAGTGTGAGTACCCCAATTATGGATACTAAAGTAACAATTGTGCGATTTTCAGTAGAAGGCGAAAAATTTGAGATATTGGTAAAACCTGACCCTGCTTTGGAGTTCAAGCTAGGTAAGCGTAAGGACATCACAGGTGTCATGATTTCAGAAGAAATTTACTCTGATTCCAATAAAGGTACTAGGGCATCTACTGAAAAACTGATGAAGGCATTCAAGACTGTTGATGCAAATGCCGTTGCTACAATAATGCTCCAGAAAGGAGAACTAAACCTTACTACCGATCAGAGAAGAAAGATGGTATCTGAGAAACGCAAACAGATTGTGGACTTTATCTCTAAGACCTATGTTGATCCAAGATCACACCTTCCACATCCTCCACTTCGAATAGAGCAAGCAATGGATGATGCTAGAGTATCAGTTGATCCTTTCAGAAATACTGATGAGCAGATAAAAGAAATAATTGAACAACTTCGTTCCATAATTCCATTAAAGTCTGAAAACATGCTTCTTGAAATTATAGTGCCGGCACAATTTGCGGCTCAATCTTATTCTGTGTTAAAGTCATTTGGAACTTTACAAAAAGAAGAATGGCAATCAAATGGTGCACTCAAAGTAATACTAGATATACCGGCGGCGGCAAGGGCAAATGTAA